>CAZLRY010000025.1:0-16900 GCA_964561675.1 uncultured Chitinophaga sp. | reverse complement strand
ACCGCTATTGTGGAAGGCCTGGCCCTCCGCATTGTACAACGTAAAGTTTCCCGGGTTTTGTTTGATAAGCGGGTGATCTCCCTTGATCTGGCTGCCCTGGTGGCTGGTACCAAGTACCGTGGACAGTTTGAGGAGCGGATGAAGGCCATCATGAATGAGCTGGAGAAAAACCGGGATGTGATCCTGTTCATCGATGAGCTGCATACCATTGTGGGTGCCGGTGGTGCCAGTGGTTCACTGGATGCCAGCAATATCTTTAAACCGGCTCTGGCCCGTGGCGAACTCCAATGTATTGGTGCTTCCACCCTGGATGAATACCGGATGTACATTGAGAAAGACGGCGCCCTTGACCGTCGTTTCCAGAAAGTGGTGATCGATCCACCCAGTGTGGATGATACCATCCAGATCCTGAATAATATCAAGTCCAAATACGAGGATTACCATAACGTGAACTATGACCAGGAAGCGATTGATGCCTGTGTGAAACTGAGTGACCGTTATGTAACCGATCGTTTACTGCCTGATAAAGCCATTGATGTAATGGATGAAGTAGGCGCCCGGGTGCACCTGAAAAATATTAATGTGCCCCAGACCATCGTGGACCTGGAGAAAAAAATTGAAGATGTAAAGAACGAGAAGAATAAAGTGGTGAAGAGCCAGAAATTTGAAGAAGCCGCTTCTTTACGGGATACTGAAAAAAGACTGCAGGAAGACCTGGAAAAAGCGAAGGCAGAATGGGAAGAGGAAAGCAAGCATAAACGTTTCCCGATCGGGGAAGAGGATATTGCGGAAGTAGTGAGTATGATGACCGGTATCCCCGTGAAGCGGATGGTGCAGGCCGAAACAGACAAGCTCCGTAAGATGGCCGATGATATGCGTGGCATGGTGATCGGCCAGGATGAAGCCATTCTGAAAGTGGTGAAAGCGATCCAGCGTAACCGCGTTGGTTTGAAGGATCCGAAAAAGCCGATTGGTACTTTTATCTTCCTTGGTCCTACCGGGGTGGGTAAAACCGAGCTTGCCCGCGCGCTGTCCCGCCAGATGTTTGATTCGGAGGATTCGCTGATCCGTATCGATATGAGTGAGTATATGGAGAAATTCACCGTGAGCCGACTGATAGGTGCCCCTCCCGGCTATGTAGGCTATGAAGAAGGCGGACAGCTGACGGAGAAAGTACGTCGTAAGCCGTATAGTGTGATCCTGCTGGATGAGATCGAAAAAGCGCATCCGGATATTTATAATATCCTCTTACAAGTGCTGGATGACGGTCAGTTAACCGATGGTCTCGGACGGAAAGTGGATTTCAAAAATACCCTGATCATCATGACATCCAATATCGGGGTACGGCAGCTGAAAGATTTTGGAGCCGGTGTGGGATTTGCCACGGCTTCAAGAATTGAACACGAGGATGAAGCCAATAAAGCGGTGATTGAAAAAGCACTGAAGAAAACCTTCTCCCCGGAGTTCCTGAACCGGATTGACGATGTGGTGATCTTTAACAGCCTTACTAAAGAGAATATCTTCAATATTATTGATATCCTGATGAAAGGGGTAACCAAGCGTCTCGCGAATCTTGGATTCAGCCTGGAGCTCACAGAACCGGCCAAGACCTTCCTGTCGGATAAGGGCTATGATTCCCAGTTTGGGGCCCGTCCCCTGCACAGGGCCATCCAGAAATACCTGGAAGATCCACTGGCGGAAGAGATCCTTGATATGCATGTGAAAGCAGGCGATGTGCTGATTGCGGATGTGGATGCGGACAATACCCGGTTGTCGTTTACCTTTAAAACCAAGGCCGGGGAGCCCTCAGAAGCCCAGAAGTAAAGAATCAATTTTTATATGGCTGTCTTAACTGTTTGATCTTTTGTATTTCGCAAGAGACAAACTTTTAAGGCAGCTTTTTTTTTATTTACATTTGCCCGGAGTATGTCCGGAAAGAAAATTGTTATAACCATTGATGGCTGGTCCAGTTGCGGCAAGAGCACCCTGGCCAAGCGGCTGGCAAAAGAGCTCGGTTACGTGTATGTGGACAGTGGGGCCATGTACCGGGCGGTGACGCTTTACTTTATCCGTACCAATGTGGATATCGACAAGAAGAGGGAAGTCGCGGAAGCCCTTGCTAATATTAATCTTGAGTTTATTTTTAATTCCGCAGCGCAGCGTACAGAAATGTTTCTCAACGGGGAAAATGTGGAGTTTGTCATCCGTGACCTGCTCATCGCAGAGAAAGTCAGTGATGTGGCTGCCATCCGGGAAGTGCGGGAGTTTGCCGTGGCCCAGCAGCAGAAGATGGGGGCAAAAAAAGGCATTGTAATGGATGGCCGGGATATCGGCACGGTGGTTTTTCCAAAAGCCGAACTGAAAATCTTTATGACTGCGGATAATGCGGTGCGGGTGGAACGCCGGTTTAAAGAATTGTATGCCAAGAATCCGAATGTGACCATTGAGGAAGTAAAGAATAACCTGGAGATGCGGGATTATATTGATTCGCACCGCGAAGTGAGTCCGTTGCGGAAAGCGGAAGATGCCCTGGAACTGGATAATACCAACCTCACCGAAGACCAGCAGTTTAAAAAAGCCCTGGACTGGGCATTGGCCCGTAAAGCTGGCCGGAAGATCAGCAGTACCCATTAATTTCAGTACCTTGGCTGATAACGGTCAGCTGTTCAACCCCTGAACCCTTTTATATTTGATGCAAAGCATACGATTGAAGAGTTCCACGTACAAACTGCTCCAGCCCTTTATTGTCCTCCATATCATTGTAGTGACCGGTATACTGGGCTATATGATCATTGAAGGAGCCTCTTTCTTCGACTCGGTCTATATGACCACTATCACCATTACCACCGTCGGGTATGGCGAAACCATTCCCCTTTCTCAGGCCGGCCGTGCCTTTACCATGTTCCTGCTGATTGCCAGCTGGCTTACGTATGCCTTTGTGATCACCCGTATCACCCAGTTTGTGGTAAGCGGGGAATTGAACCAGTACTTTAAAACAAGGAAACTCATGAAAGATATTTCCAGGCTGCAGCAACATGTGATCGTCTGCGGATATGGCCGTAACGGGAACCAGGCGGCCAATATTCTGAAGGCCCATAATGTTCCTTTTATTGTGGTGGAAAAAGATGAGCACCTGGTACAACGGGTGGACGAGGAAAATACCGGGATCATCCGGCTGGCGGGCGATGCCACAGACGATGATGTCCTGAAAGCGGCAGGGGTGGAAAGAGCCCGTGCCCTGATCACTACATTGCCCGTAGATGCCCAGAATGTATTTATCGTTTTATCTGCCCGTTCACTGAATCCGAAATTAAAAATTATCAGCCGGGCTTCTGAGTCAACCTCCGTTGCTAAATTAAAAAAAGCCGGGGCGGATAATGTGATCATGCCTGACTTTATCGGTGGCACCCATATGGCCACCCTGATTTCAAAGCCGGATGTGGTCGAGTTTATTGACTTTCTTTCGGGAGAGCAGGGCCATTCCATTCATATGGAATCAGTAAGTTTTGATGACTTGCCGGTCAATCTCAAAGACAAATCACTGCATGATGTAATGGGTTGGAAAAAAACCGGGGTGAATTGTATAGGGATCAAAGACTGCGATGGCAATTTCCTGATCAATCCGCCGGCAGACACATTTATAACCCCGGGCATGCGGGTAATTGTATTGGGAACGATTGAACAGATCAGTGAGATGAAGGGGAACCTGCAGGGGTAGGAAGAAGTCCACAGACCACAGTCGACAGTCCACAGAGGGTCGTTGAAAGAGGAAGAGAGAGTTCGATTTGGAAGAGGATGTATTCCTCTGCGCACTCAGCGTTCTCTGCGGTTAAAATAAAAAAGCGGGTATTGATTTTGTCAATACCCGCTTTTTATTTTTTATAGTTCTTAGTTTTTCTTCACTGCTAACAGTTCCACTTCAAAAATGAGCATGGAGCCTCCGGGAATGGACATATAGTCAAAAGCACCATAGCCCAGTGTATACGGTACATAAAACTTGTATTTAGAGCCAACGGACATCAGTTGAAGTCCTTCGGTCCATCCGGCAATTACTCCGCGCAGGTTGAAGGTAATGGGTGCTCCGCGGTCATACGAATTATCAAAGCCTGAGCCATCGATAAAAGTACCCCGGTAATGTACGGTCACATCATCAGCGGCGACCGGTTTAATGCCGGCACTGTCTCTCAGTATTTCATATTGTAGTCCGCTGGCTGTAACCATTACCCCTGGTTTATTTTTATTTGCTGCCAGAAAATCCTCACCCGCTTTTATATTGCCTTTTGATTTTTCCTGTTGCAACAGGGTCAGGTAGTTATTCATGACTGTGTTAATGGAAGCCGAATCAACCAGGGATTTCTTTTTTCCAAATAAGTCGGTAATTCCACGGGAAACCAGGGTGGTGTTTAATTTTTTCACCCCCATTTCTTTATAAAAATTAGCCACATTAATACCAACGGAATAACAGGCAGAGTCATCAAAGTTTTTTAGCAGGGCTTTTGTTGGTTTTACAACAGTCTTTACGGGTGTTTTGGGAACTGCCTGTTGTAAGAGGGTAAGGTAATTATTCATGACCGTATTGCTGGTAATGGAATCAATCAGCAGTTGTTTATTGCCCAGGCGGTCATTGATGCCACGGGATACAAGCAGGGTGTTTAATTTTTTGGCCCCCATTTGCCGGTAAAAATTAGCTACGCTGATTCCGACACAGTAGCCAACGGAATCATCCAGGTTTTTTAAAACAGGCTGCACTGGTTTGGGGACGGCTTTGGTGCTGGGTTTCGGAGCGGGTTTTGCTGCCGGCTTGGTCGTACCCGGCTGAGCGAAGAGCGTAATGGAAAAAAGTAGGGCAAAGACTACGGAAAAGCTGTTTTTCATGTACATTTTATTAGGGGCCAAAAATACAGTTTGGCCGGGGAAAACGGGAATCCGGGCTTATTTAATTTCAACGGGCTGGCTAAGCCAGATCAGTTTTTCCGGGAAACGGGCGGCATATCCATGCACCAGGTTACGGATAAAGCTGTTTTCGCGGTATTGTGTCAGTTGTTCCCGTAGTAAGGTAACCTCGGAAGCCGGGAATCCAGCTGGAAGATAGCCCATGCCATAAAAACTGCCTTCCAGCACCAGGATGCAGGAACGGTCTTCCGCTCCTAATCCCTGGTCAATGATGGCAAAGGATGGCCGGGACATTAATGAACGGATGGCATGTTGCACCCGCAGGTTATAATCAGCTGTACTTTCTTTTTGTTCACAGGCGCCCCCGCATCCTTTTTCTTCCGGGCCGGCACATGGGCCATTATCTTTCTGCAGGAAACAAAGCTTAGGACAAAGGGTAAATTCCCGGATCAGTTTACGAAGCAAGGCATGTCCATCTACCAGGTAATGGAAGGTGATGACCGGGTTTAACCGTTTCCTGTTTTTATCAATGGCCAGCCGTAAGTAACCGTTCTGGTCTTCATAGGTATAAATGCCATACACATCTTCCCATCTTTTTTGTGAAGCGTTGAAAACGGGCCATCTTTTTTTGATCTCGGCCGATTCGAGAATACAGGCCATCAGCTCGGTGCCGCAGCATTGGTAACTGATCCGGTGTACATGCTGCATGAAATGTTGTTTCTGGCGGCTCTGTGAGTTATTACTGAAATGACTGTTGACCCGGTAACGGATATTATTCGCCTTGCCCACATAGACCACTTTCCCTTTTTCATTATGGAAATAGTATACCCCGGGAGTATAGGGCAATTGTTCAAAGTCGGTTTTAGGAACATTCGGCGGAAGAATTGATTCCTTTGAATTCCGTTGCAGGCTTTTGGCAATATGCTGATCCTTGTCGTTTTGCAACAACAACTGAAAGACTTTAACGGTGGCTGCACTATCGCCCGTTGCCCGGTGCCGGTCATTAATGGTTATTCCGAGTGCGGTACAAAGTTTGCCCAGGCTGTAGGAAATGAGGCCGGGAAAAATTTTCCGGCTCAATCGTACTGTACAAAGCTTCTTTGTATTCAGGTCAAAACCGGCTTGTTGCAGATGCGATTTGACAAAAGAGTAATCAAAGTTTACATTATGTGCTATGAAAATACGGTCTTTAAGCAGGCTATGGATTTTTTCAGCGACCTCCTCAAATCGGGGTGCATCAGCCACCATTTTATCCGTAATGCCGGTCATTGTCTGGATAAAATAAGGAATAGGTTGTCCCGGATTGATCAATGTGGTATAATGATCCGTCACCTGCTCCCCGTCAAAGAGATGGATCGAGATCTCGGTGATCCCGTTGGCGGCCGCATAACTGCCGGTGGTTTCTATGTCGACGATGCTATACAAGGGAGTTGATAAGTTTACAGGTTGACGGGTTGATAGGGTAAAAAGTTGACAGGGTTACAAACAGGTTGACGGGTTGATAAGTTGAAAGGTTGACAAGGTAAACCCCGGCCTTGTTAACTTGTAAACCTTTCAACTTATCAACTATAAAAACGATCTTTGACGCATAAATTTCGTGAAAATAAGTATGACTACCGCAGAAGAAGAAAAGTTTATAATGTTCCGGAACCGGCTGACCAAGGTTTACCGGCATCTGGGCAAACAGGCCAGGAGGCAGGGAGTATCCTGTTACCGGATCTATGATCATGATCTTCCGGAATTTCCTCTTTGTATTGAGATGTATGGTGAAAAATTATATGTGGCCGAGTACAAACGCTATCATGGGATGACGGAAGAGGAGCATGACAGCTGGATGGAACAGACAATGGGTGTGGCCGGGGAGGTACTGGGGGTGGAAAAAGCCAATATTTTTCTTAAACTGCGTCAGCGCAAACCCGGCCGGTTAGGGCAATACCAGAAGTATGATGCGGTGCAACATGAATTTCAGGTGGAGGAGAACGGATTGAAATTTATTGTGAACCTGAGTGACTATCTGGATACCGGATTATTCCTCGATCACCGCCTCACCCGGCAACAGGTAAGGGGATTGTGTGAAGGGAAGAAGGTACTGAACCTCTTTGCCTATACTGGTTCTTTCTCCGTTTATGCGGCTGCTGGCGGGGCCAGTGAGGTGGTGACTGTTGATTTATCCAAAACATACCTCAACTGGTCCGAGCGCAACCTGGCACTGAATGGGTTTACGGATCCGGCAATATACAAAACGGTACATGCGGATGTGATGCAGTACCTGAAGACATTACCGGCTGGATATTTTGACCTGGTTGTTATGGACCCGCCTACTTTCAGTAACAGCAAACGGATGGAGGATATTCTCGATATCCAGCGGGATCATGCGGAGTTGATCAATGATTGCCTGGCGGCGATAAAGTCCGGAGGGCAGTTATTTTTCAGTACTAATTTCCGGAAGTTTCTTCTGGAAAAAGAGAAAATCCATACGGACCATGTAAAAGATATTACAAAAGCCACGACACCCTTTGATTTTGAAGGGAGGTTGTTTCGGTATTGTTATCATATCCGAAAGCCGTAACTCACCTGATCAGGGTATAGTATTCCAGCATTTTTTTTCTACTTTGTGCTATAAATACTTTAACCTGAGGCGGACATTATTTTTTTCCCTGATCACGATTGTTTTTTGTTTTCCTTTATTTCCAGTTGAAATGAAGGCGCAGCTTTATTTCAAAGGGCGTACGGTTAATGCCGAAGACGGCTTATCTGACGACCGGGTTACTTGTTTTTATAAGGATAAAACCGGATATCTCTGGATAGGCACCCGTAATGGGCTTAACCGCTATGATGGAAGCCGGTTCAAAATTTTCAGACCTGGAAAAAGTAACTCCATAGCCTCGGAAGTGATTCAGGGAATAACGGGTGACAAGGAGGGGAAAATCTGGGTGGCAACACCCTCAGGTATCTGTATTTATGATCCTGAGGCTGACAGTTGGGAATTGATTCAAACGCCACTCAAAAAAAACAAGAACAGCCTCCCCAATAACATGGTTTGGGATATCTGGTTTGACGCAAATGGACTTTTATGGATAGCGGTGGATGTTTTTGAATTTGTTTCTTACGATCCCCTAAAGAAGTCATATACATATTATAACTGGCCGGCGTTTGCCCGGACATCACCAGAACTGGCCGGAGCCGGAAATTATAATTCAATTCAACGTTTTAAGGCAAAGGATGATCATACATTTTATCTTGGAACGAGTAAAGGGCTTGTTGAACTGGATACACGGACCGGGCAGTTTCGGTTTCTGGGCGGGGGATATAATGCGGATGTGCACGCAATACATTATGACAAGGAGCGGGGTTTAGTTTATGTATCAGTTCAGTCTGGCCGTTTATTTTGTTACCGGGAAAATGACAATCAATTCAGTGAAGTTCAGATTGAACCGCTTTCCTATCCATCCCGGCAATTGATTATCCCTGATACCGCTGAAATCTGGCTGCCTGCAGAGACCGGTTTGCTCAGAATTTTTCCAGGTGCGGCAAAAGCAATTTGTGAGATGGGGAAACTCCCGCTTGATGGGACACTCCCAGAGGGTGGGGTGAACCGGGTATTTATTGATGATAGCGGGATTCGCTGGGTGGCAACAGTGAATGGCATTTTTTTGTTTGACTTCCGTATTCTGAACGCCGCATTTCTTCCGTTAGAGGAGGTTTCTCCCCGCCAGGGTATAAATAAAATGACGGGTCTGCTTTATGAAGCGGATCAGGACCAGTATTTTGTTTGTCTACGTGAGCCTGCAACTGTATTTCTGGTCAATCGCAAAAAAAAGGGGATACAGAAATTTACAAAATCAGCAGATGGTCAGCTTCTGGGACCATGCAACCGTATCAGGAAAGATGGAGCCGGGGATATCTGGCTGATGACAGATTTACACATCTATCGGTTTGACCGGGAAAAAGAACAATTTATTCTTTTCCCCAGCCCTTATAAGGGGGAATGGGTTGGCTACAAAGATATGGCCAGAGATTCCCGTGGTAATTACTGGTTTGCCTCCTTTCGGTTTGGTTTGTTATTTTACGACATCAGGTTAAAGGCTTATACTGAGGTGCCGGGATTTAATCAACCTTACCGGCGGCGGGTGGCTACTGTATTGTTTTCTGATACAATACATAACGATCTATGGATAGGTACATCTGGTCATGATCTGCACCGCTATTCACTGAAAGACCAAAAGCTATACAGTTATGGTGAAAATAGTGGTCTTTCTGAGTTGTCCTCGTTGAATATGATTAATGATATCCGTGCGGATGCCGAGGGCAGAATATGGGTAGCCACTCATGCCGGAGGCGTTTTCAGGTATTTAGGAGAAAGTAAAACAGGTGCAGCATTTACCCGGTATTCCATGCAGGAAGGATTGCCGGCCAATGCTGTATTATCCTTGCAACCTGTAAAAAATGGTATTTGGTTTTTGACCGGAAGTGCGATTTCATTTATGTCATTCAGGGATCAGTCTGAAAAAATCACAACAACGGGTCAGTTTTTTTCGTTCAGTTCTTATGATTCTGAGGTAGGTATACCCCATACCCTTACAACAGGCAGCGGAGAAGAGGAACTGAATACAGCAGTTTCGGGGGGGCTTTTGTTTTATTATCCGCAGGCAGCGTATACAGGTCCAGGATTCCCGTTATTCGTAAACCAGATTCTGATAAACGGGAAAGAGCAGAATATACAACCAAGTGATATGTTGAAATTGCCTTCTGGTATCAGATCGCTGAAGTTATTTTTTGCCGCTTTATATTATGGAGGCCGTGATCAGCTGCAGTTTCAATACAGGCTCGAGGGGTATGACAGCAGCTGGATAAATGGTTCAGATCGTATGTTGGCAGAGTATCAGAACCTGCCTCCTGGTAATTACCGGTTCAGCCTTCGGGTATTGAATAAAGAAAGCAAGCAACTGACGGCTCCGGCCATATTGAAAATCAGGGTGCAACCCCGGTTCTGGCAGACCATGTATTTTATTATACCTGTTATTCTGCTTACAGGATACATAATTTTCCGGATTATTCGTTCACTGCAGCAAAAAGTAAAGGAACAGGAGCAACTGAATGCATTTGCCACTTCATTGTATGGACTTGCGGGTGCAGATGATATTTTCTGGGTGACTACCAGAAATTGCATAGATATTCTCGGCTTTGAAGATTGTGTAATGTACCAGATCGATGAAGAAAGGAACTGTTTGGTACAGAAAGCGGCTGCAGGTCCCAAAAACCCCGGCAGCGGGAGGGACGTGCTGAATCCGATTGAAATTCCCATAGGAAAGGGGATTGTAGGCGCTGTAGCGGCAACAGGTATTGCGGAAAAAATCAGGGACACCAGACGTGATAGCAGGTATATTGTGGACGATGAGTCCAGGTTATCTGAGATCACCGTACCCGTTAAAATTGAAGGTAAAGTGTATGCCATTATTGATGCAGAACATGGCAGTAGAAATTTTTTCAGGAAAAGACATTTAAGAATGCTGGAAAAAATCGCGGCGATATGCGCGGAACGGATCAGTAAATACCTGACTGAAGAAAAATTACGGGCAAAAATTGCCCGTGATCTGCATGATGAAATGGGCTCAACCCTTACGAGTATTAATATCCTCAGTAAAGTGGGAATGGAGACCGGGGAGGCCGGCAGTACTGTGAGTGGTTACCTTGAAAAAATTAAAGACAATTCAGCAAAAATGATGGAAAGCATGAGTGATATCGTCTGGGCCATCAATCCGGTGAATGACAACCTGGAACAATTACTTATCCGGATGAAGGAATTTGCGGCGGAAATGCTTGAACCAGCCAGGATTCAGTATTATTTTGAAACGGATGGGGAGCTGGAAAAATCATTCCTGAATCCGGAACAGCGGAAAGATGTATACCTGGTCTATAAAGAAGCCGTGACAAATGCGGTGAAGTACAGTGCTGCTACGGAAATGACGATTTGTTTAATGTACAGACAGGATAGTCTGCTCTTGCAGGTAATTGACAACGGGAAGGGGTTTGATGCCAGTCTTGAATTCAGTGGAAATGGTCTGAAAAATATGCAAAGCCGGGCAGCCGGTATAAAGGCTGTATTATCAATCCAGTCCATTCCCGGTACAGGTACGGTGATTTCGTTGAAAAAAAATATCACCTGATTAGGGTATAGATTAATTTAGGGAACTGCATTAAGTTGCAGCCCATAGTTTTATTTAACATGCCGGTCAGAATCCTTATATACGAAGACAATATTAATCTGCGGGAGAGCCTGAGTAATCTGCTTTCTTTAACAGGGGATTATCAGGTATGTGCCAGTTTCCCGGACTGTTCCGGGGTTATTCTGCAGGTAAAGGAGCTGATGCCGGATGTGATCCTGATGGATATCGATATGCCCCTCGTAAACGGGATTGAAGCAGTCAGGAGAATCCGTACATTTAACCAGGCTGTTCAGATTATCATGCTGACGGTTTTCGATGATAATACCCATGTTTTTGATGCCATGTATGCCGGCGCCAATGGATATTTACTGAAAAAATATATATCAGATAAGCTCATGCATTCCATACGTGAAGTACTGGATGGAGGTGCTCCAATGAGTCCGAGCATTGCCCGTATGGTAATCACCAGCATGCAAAAAGCGGAACCGGCCAGGGATTATCAGCTTACACCAAGAGAGAAGGAAATTCTGCAGTTTCTCTCAAGAGGGAACAGCTTTAAAATGATTGCCATCGAACTGAATATCAGCCTCGATACAGTCCGGACGCATATTAAACGCATTTACGACAAACTTCATGTCTGCTCGCAAATTGAAGCGGTGAGCAAAGCCATCAACGAAAAACTCGTATGATTACGTTTCTGCCTTCCTGTACCCTGATCAGGTGACACATCATTGCGGTATTGTCTTGTATTCCTTTCCGCTCCATTTTTACAGTAAATAAAAATGCTGGAAAAATGAAAAAGACATTCCTCCTTTTTGCCCTTTTTTTACCAATTGTAACGATAGTTGCCCAAAGTGTTGCCATCAATACGGATGGAGCTGCTGCACACACGAGTGCCGCATTGGATATCAAATCAACTGATAAGGGGATGCTGGTGCCCAGAATGACTACCGCCCAGCGGACTGCTATTTCCAACCCGGCCACCGGGTTGTTGATATTTGATACTACTACAGGCAGTTTCTGGTTTTATAATGGCAGTTCCTGGGCCAACCTGGTGGATAGTAATACCGGAACCTCTGTATGGGCGGCCAATGGCAGTGATATTTATAATACCAATGCCGCAAATGTGGGCATTGGGACTACAACTCCGAATGCCAATGCCTTATTACATCTTAACTCAACTTCAAAAGGAATGTTATTGCCAACACTTAGCAACGATCAGATGACTTCAATCAGTAGTCCCCCGGTTGGTTTAATGGTATTTAACGCTAATACGAAGAGTCCAATGATTTATACGCAACGTGGATATCAGAGCATTCTTCCGGGAATATTCGGAACGCAGAATGCCTGGACCCCAATTTCACCCGGGCCAAGAATTATTGCCTGGGGAGTTGTTGATTCACTTCTTGCCGGAGGTGGAGCGACTCCACCAGATAATACCACACACGCAATTGGAGTCAAATCGGGCAGTAATAATTTTTCTGTAATATGGAATGGCCCTAGCAGGTGGGTTGAAATCACGTTGACTAATATGGACTATAAAACAGACAGTATGATTCTCTTAGTGACCCCGATTGGTAATGAAACATGGGATCAGGCTGTGTCTACAAGTCATACTAGCTCAGGTGTAGGGACACAAAGTCGTGCAACCATCAAGTTTACAGATATTTCCAGATCTATACTTGGTTATCCTGGGAGCTCGATTCGCCGGAGGAGTAAGTTTTCATTCATTCTCTATTCCTTAACAAGAGATTCTTATTAAATAAAGTGAAATAACTTTTAATGAAAAAATTGCTTTTATCTGTTTTCTGGATTTCAATAACGGGGATTTTGCAGGCTCAGTTGAGGATTGGGACCGGTACCCGGATCCGGTCTGCCGGGGGTACTTACCTGGTACTGGATAGTGTGGGTATACATAATGAAAGTGTGGCAATCCAACTGGAACCTGTTGTGAAATTTACCGGAGCCGGAACCGCTGCTATCAGCGGTTCTCAGAGCATAACATTCAATTCAATCCAGGTTGATAAAACTGCTGGTGGACAGGTCCGGTTATTTCAACACATGAATGTGTCACAGAGCGTCAGTTTTAATAATGGCTATATTGACCTGAATGGATTTGAAACAACGCTGGATGCTGCCGCTACGATCAGTGGCGAAAATGTGAGTGCAGGTTTTACCGGATCCGGGGGAGGATTTGTTTCAATCACCACTAATTTAATTTTCCCGGCGGGGGCGAATCCCGGAAACCTGGGGGCCATTATCAATGCGCCGGCTAACCTGGGAAGCACCATTATCCGAAGAGGGCACCGATCACAAACAAACGGTGGCGGCGGAGGTAATTCAGTTTATCGTTTTTATGATATAATACCGGCGAATAATACAGGGCTCAATGCTACGCTTCGTTTTTTTTACCGGGATGAGGAACTGAACGGTCTTTCTGAAAGTAACCTGCAACTATGGAAGAGTACAGACAATGTAAACTGGTTCTTGCAGGGATTCACTGCGCGTGATATTGTGGCCAACTATGTAACGCTCACCGGTATAAACAGTTTCTCCCGCTGGACACTTTCCTCTCCCGGCAATACCCTGCCTGTAAGTTGGGGAAGTATCCGGCTGGACTGTGCCCTGTTGGCACCAGTACTTAGGTGGGAGACTTTATATGAACAGAATAGTATGCATTTTGAGGTTGAGACGAGCGGGAATGGGAATGACTGGGTGAAGGCCGGTGTTATCAATGCGGCTGGAAATAGTCAGGATAAAAAAAGTTATCATTTTACAGATCTGCCTGGGAGAAAAGCGGCCTTTTACCGGATTGTTCAGGTAGATGCTGACGGCCGGCGAAACAGCTCATCTGTTATCCGGAATACCTGTGTCAGTAATTCGGCTTTACAGGTCTGGCCAAACCCAGTTAAACAAACGCTTACGGTATCCGTGCATAGTGCTGTAAACGGAATAATCCGGCTACGGTTGTCAGATATTCAGGGTACAACCATTCTGGTTTCTCAACGATCTGTAACTGCAGGCCCCAATCTGCTTACAGTGGAAATGGAACAACTACCACCTGCCATTTATCACCTGCAGGTATTTTCAGCAGGTGAAGAGCGGCCCGTAGTGATCCCGGTTGTTAAGGAGTAGAAATAATTTTACTGGTGGTTAAAAAATCAATTTTATGAAATACAGCTATTTTTTACTGATTCTTTTTTTAAGTAATACGTCTTTGCTCTCTGCTCAGTTGCAGGTTAGACAAATTGCCAAAAACGAGTCGATAGTGAAAAAGATAAAAGAGTCGATGGGGAAGGTTCGTTTTGAGTCAACGAATGGTTCTGTAACGGTTCATTATGGTGTAAACCAGGGAACCTCTGATCAGCTAACCAGAACATCAAAACCATTGTATAAAGCCATGTGTCTGACAAGGGAAGAAGTAAGGGGTCAGAAAAGTGAGTCTGAAATGTTAATTGCGGACGCTTCACGTGCCGGCCAGATACTACCGGGTGTGGTAATAGATGGAAGCAGTTTGTTGCTGAGTGGGGAATTCCTTTATCAGAAAATGGATAAACGAAAACCGGTTGTTTTCAGTACGGCAACAAATATGGCCAAACAAACCAGTGTAACCGTTTCGCCGGCTACGGGTGAAAACTGTGAGGCAAAGCTGCGGACAGCAGTACAGCAACTGACCCGCCCTTCGAATATGACCGGCATGCCCAATAAGGCGTCTGAAGCGGAAATTTCCTTATCCACCCTGGAAGAAAGTACCGGTCTGAGTATCGGGGCCTCTTTTTTTTACCTGGGTGTATCCGGTCAGAATAATTTTTCCTTTTCATCTGAGAAGTACCGTTATATGTACTTGTTTCGTTTTGAACAGGCCTGTTTGTCTGTGATGGCCAACTCCATCAGCAATGCAACGGATGTATTTACCGATGACACAAAACAAGGAGAAGACTGGTACTATATCCGTGAAGTGAAATATGGAAGACGGCTCTATGTATTGCTGGAGAGTGAGTCGGAACTGGAAAAATTTTCCAACGAATTTTCGGCTGGTTTGAACTGGGGTTTAGTAGCAGCTGCCTATCAGCAACAGCATACCGGAAGCAAACTTCGCAGCATTACTAATGTCAAGGTATTGACGCAAGGGGGGCAGCCACTGGCTGTGACGGATCCTGCAAGAACCGACGCTGCCATTAAGAAATATTTTGAAGCTGGTTATGGAGAAATGGATATTGTACCGCTGTCTTTTAAACTGACCTCTCTGAAAGGTGAGCCTGTAAGCATGATAACCCGGGCTTTTCTGGACGGCGAAAATTGTTTAAGTACCCAAAAGCTCCGTATCCGAATAAGTGCAATAGATTGTCTGCAAGCAGATGACGGGGCATCCGATATGAGTGAACAGCTATACGGGAAAATGGCGGTGCTGCTTTATCATAAAGGAAAGAAAGTGATGGTGGATGGGAAAACGCCGATACCGGATGCCGGAACCGCGGTCATCCCTTCCGGGTTTATCGGGTATGGTTCAGTGCAGGCTCCCTTCCGGGTTATTCAGGGCAAACCCAGACTATTTAGTGCTACTGAACAAGGCAAATATATCGATGTACAGTTGCCGGATCTTGATATGTTAATTGAGCTTAAGCCTTCAATGAAGGAGGAGGATGACCTGGGCGATGATGATCTGATTACAGAAAACAAGTTTAAAAAATCTGTCAGGCAAATGCTTTTGGAAGGTGATACAGACATGACTTTTGAATTTCGCCATGACAAAACACGGGTTTTGTTACTGGTAGAGATCCGTCCCCTTTATTAATAGAAAAAGGCTGTTCCGATACTGGCCCTTTTACCGTGAACGGTTTCAGCATTACCAGCGGAACAGCCTCTTCGTTATCAATAAGATCAGAGTGTCTTCAGCACATCATTCATACTTCTCACAGCATCCGCGCTTTTATTAAAAGCGGCCTGCTCTGCTTCATTCAGTTTGAAGTCGATGATCTTTTCCCAGCCGTTTTTACCAATGGTAACGGGAACACCCAGACAGATATCTTTCTGTCCGTATTCGCCATCGAGGGCCACGCAGCAGGTAAAGAGTTTTTTCTCATCACGCAGGATGGACTCAACCAGGGCGGCTCCGGCAGCTCCGGGAGCATACCAGGCAGAAGTACCGATCAGGGCCGTCAGGGTGGCTCCCCCTACCATCGTGTCTTTCACGATTTTTTCCTGTTGCTCAGCACTCAGGAAATCAGTTACAGGGGCACTGTTCCAGGTTGCCAGGCGGATCAGGGGAATCATGGTCGTATCACCGTGACCACCGACCACTACGGCATTCAAGTCAGCAGGACTGCAGCCAAGGTGCTGACTTAATTGATATTTGAAACGGCTGCTGTCGAGTGTACCACCCATACCGATGATCCTGTTTTTGGGAAGTCCGGTAGACTGCAGGGCCAGGTAGGTCATGGTATCCATCGGGTTACTGATCACGATAATGATCGCATTGGGAGAATGTTTCAGGATGTTTTCACAAACTCCTTTCACGATACCGGCATTTACACCGATCAGTTCTTCCCGGGTCATTCCGGGTTTACGGGGAAGACCAGACGTAATCACTACCACATCACTGCCGGCTGTTTTTGAATAGTCATTGGTACTGCCGCTGATCTTGGTATCAAAACCAAGCAAGGTGGCAGTCTGCATCATATCCTGTGCCTTACCTTCGGCAACTCCTTCTTTAATATCCAGTAATACAAGTTCCTGGCAAAGCTCTTTACGGGCAATATTATCAGCACAGGTTGCACCTACCGCACCAGCCCCCACAACAGTTACTTTCCTGTGTAAAAACGTTTATTCTAACGAATAAT
>CAZLRY010000024.1:0-18565 GCA_964561675.1 uncultured Chitinophaga sp. | reverse complement strand
TGATCTAAAAAATAACCGGTCTTTTGACCATTCTCAATATCCACATGAAAACGAAGTCCGTTTTCATTAATAACAATATTCGTATCAAATGGAGCTGATAAAAATCCTTTCTGCTGGGGCAGTCCTTCCAGTTCCCTGACCGGTACATCATTCCGTTCATAAATTCCTTTGGGTTGAAAAACCGTGTTGAGGGCTTTCACCAGGGCTGGTTTCCAGACATCAATCCCAAGTGCCAGGGTCTGGATGACGAAATAATCATTGAATTTATCGATGATCAGCTGGGGCAGTGAATCGGCTTCGCCAAAAACAAGGCGGCAGTTCTCCGTATAGCCAATCTTTTTACGGTATTCCCAGCACTGGCGGATTCGTTCAGTAAAATAGTCATCGTTGATAATATCGGCTCTATTGCGTGTGAGCAACCGGACAAGGATCTGTGACTTGGGGTTGATATACCCCTTGCCGACAAATTTCTTATCATGTGTATATAATTCAACGATATCCCCACCTTGCACTTCTCCCTCAATCTTCTCCACTTCATTGGCAAAGACCCAGGGATGTCCGTTAACCACACGGGGCGCTATTTTACGCTTCAGATAAACAGTGCTCATAAGTCGGCGAAGATAATGGAAAGACGGTTAAGGCGGCAGTTGTCTTCCGGTCTGCTCTGCCAACATATTATCCGAACAGGCTGATTTTCAGTAACTGTGCTAAGCGACATCAGGTCATTTTGTCCCAAATAGCGGGTTGGCAATATAATTGACAATCGTACCTTTGCACTCAATTTGTAAAAAATGGCAGAAGACATTAAAGACCAACAAACGACGGAACAGGGCAATCATGGCGGCATCGATATCAATGCAGACGAAACCCAATCCGGAACCACACATCTGAATGAACCAGTGGCCCAGGAAAGCGAGCTGGAGCAACTAAAAGCGGAACTGGCTGAAGCCAATGACAAATACCTGCGTAAAGTAGCAGAGTTTGAAAACTACAAACGCCGTACAGCCAAAGAACGGATCGAACTGATGCAGACAGCCGGACGGGATGTGATCACGGATTTGCTGGATGTGCTGGACGATTGTGACCGGGCGCAGAAACAGCTGGAAAATAACACGGATGTAGCGGCCCAGAAAGAAGGGATCATGCTGGTGTTCAATAAGCTCAGGACTTCCCTGCAGTCAAAAGGACTGAAAACCATGCAGACCATTCATACCGAATTTGATGCGGACCTGCACGAAGCCATTACGGAGATACCGGCACCCGCGGAAGATTTAATAGGTAAAGTAATCGACGAAGTGATAAAAGGATATTACCTTAATGACAAAATCATCCGCCATGCGAAAGTGGTGGTAGGAAAATAATTGAACTTTTAACGGATCAAACTAGCAAATGTCCAAAAGAGATTTTTACGAAATATTAGGGGTCAGCAAAACAGCTACCGCGGATGAAATTAAAAAAGCCTACCGCAAAGTAGCGATGCAGTTTCACCCTGACCGCAATCCGGGTGATAAGGCGGCTGAAGAAAAATTCAAGGAAGCGGCTGAAGCTTATGAAGTACTGAGCGATTCTGATAAGAAAGCCCAGTATGACCGGTATGGACATGCAGGCGTAAGTGGCAATGGTCGTGGTGGATTCAGTGGCGGCGGCGGTATGAACATGGATGATATCTTCAGCCAGTTCGGGGATATTTTTGGAGAAGATCTCTTCGGAAATTTCTTTGGCGGTGGCGGCCAAAGAGGTGGTGCCAGGGGCGGTCAACGGAACCGTGGTGTGAGGGGCAGTAACCTCCGGGTCAAGCTGAAACTTACCTATGAAGAGATTGCGAAGGGTGTTACCAAAAATATCAAAGTTAAAAAACATGTTCCCTGTACCACCTGTGGTGGCAGCGGGGCAAAAGATAAAGGCAGTGTGCAGAGTTGCGGAACCTGTGGTGGTAGTGGCCAGGTTCGACGGGTGCAGAATACATTTCTTGGTCAGATGCAGACCGTAACCACCTGTCCGACCTGTAACGGTGAAGGCACCACCATCACCGCTAAGTGCGGATCCTGTAAGGGAGAAGGACGTGTATACGGAGAAGAAACAGTGAGCATTGATATCCCGGCGGGCGTACAGGAAGGCATGCAGATGAATGTATCCGGTAAAGGAAATGCGGGAGAGCGTGGCGGGATGCCGGGTGACCTGATTATCCTGATCGAAGAAGAACAGCACAAGGAATTATACCGCGAAGGACTGAATGTAGCTTATGAACTGCATCTTTCATTCACCGATGCTGTATTTGGAACACAGGTGGAAGTCCCCACCATTGATGGCCGGGCCAAGATCAAGATTCCGGCCGGCACCCAAAGTGGTAAAATATTCCGCCTGAAAGGAAAAGGGTTCCCGGCAGTGAACTCCTATGAAAAAGGCGACCAGCTGATCCAGGTCAGTGTGTGGACCCCTCAACAACTGAATACGGAGGAGAAAGCGGCACTGGAAAAACTAAGCCACTCCCCTAATTTCAAACCGCATCCGGAGAAGAGTGACAAGAATTTCTTTGATAAGATCAAGGAAATGTTTTCGTAGACAAAAATCCAAGATGCCAAGACACCAAGATCCAAAGAAGCATCAAAACACAAATTTCAAATAAGCATCAATATAAAATAACCAAAGCTCCTTAGGAGGTTTGGTTATTTTTTTGGCTGTTTACTGCCGACTGCTGACTGCCGACTGCCTACTGCCTACTGACTCTTCTTCTTCTTTCCCTTCATATACAAATTCCTCGCCTGTATTGTAAGGTTTACAAATTCTTTTTGTAACAGATCAGTATCGCCGGCGGAAGCCTGGGCCATTTCCACCATATCATTCCAGGTTTTGGTTTTAACAAAGGGAGAGCCGCGGAGCATGGAACCAAACTGGGCAACGGCCGCAGAGAAATGATAACATTTATCCAGTTTCTCATACGCCAGATAATCGAAACTGCTTTTCTTATCAAAGTAGCGGTGTGTCGTATCTCCCGGATTGCGGTATTGCAGGCGGATATTGGCAAACTGACCGCTATAGATACTGTCACGGATAGCACCCCGGTTCAGTTCCGTTGGTTCGATTTCAAATAAAGCAATCATCGAAAATCCGGAACCGATCTCCCCGCCTTCCACTACGGAACTGGCATCCCGTAAAGCACCCACCTTATTATCAAATCCGATCAGGCGGTATTCTTTTACATACTCGGGATTGAACTCCACATTCATATATACATCATCGGCCACGGAATAAAGGGTCTGGGTGAATTCCTTCAGTAACACTTTTTCCGCTTCCTTAAAATTATCGAGATAGGCGAAATTGCCATTTCCCTTTTCTGCGAGTAACTGAATTTTTGAGTCCTTATAATTACCCATGCCCACTCCCAGGCAGGTGAGATATACCCCCGACTCCCGTTGTGCACTGATCATTTCATCCAGTTCTGATTCTGTCTTCAGTCCCACATTAAAATCTCCATCCGTTGCCAGTATCACCCGGTTATTCCCTCCCTGGATAAAATGCCGTCTTGCCTGTGTGTATGCCAGCCGGATACCTGCTTCACCAGGAGTGGAACCGCCAGGTGTAAGTTCATCGATGGCTTTAATTATTTTTTCCTTTTCTGCCCCGCTGGTGGTTTCCAGCATTACGCCGGTCACTCCGCCATAGACCACAATTGATACGGAATCCTTGTTGCGCAGGTTATTCACCAGCAGCCGGAAAGCCGATTGCAGCAAGGGCAGGCGGTTGGGCATATCCATGGAACCCGACACATCAATCAGGAAAACCAGGTTACTGGGTGGCAACGTATCCAGATTCAGTTTACGGGAAGACAGATTAATATAATACAGCTGATTCGCCGTATTCCATGGACAAGCGGTCAGGGTAGGTTTGATATGAAAGAGATCATTCCCGGCTGGCTCATAATAATCCAGGTTGAAGTAGTTGATCATTTCTTCAATCCGGACCGCATCGGGGGGAACGACGGAGTTCATCGTGATAAAGCGGCGGATATTACTATAGGAAGCCCTGTCTACATTGAGTGACATACCGGTACTGGGAAACTGGCGGGCAATTAGAAAACGGTTTTCCAGCAGACTGGCATAACTCTCATCACCGGCAAACCATTTTTTCTGCTCGTCCCTGCCAAGGTCCTTGGTAAAGGAGGAAAGCCGGTCACGGAAACGGTTATTTGACGTGGCAGGGGCAGGTTTTAATTTAACCCGGACATAATTATCCGCGTTAACCGGAATTTTTTCCGGACGATACCCTTCCAGAAAAAAGCTGAATGTATCCAGCTGGCTGTGCGCAAGTATACCGAATGTACCTGCCGCTCCGCTGCGAAAAACATACCCGGTCTTGAACTGTTTGATAATCACATTCTGCAACACATTGCCTGCCTCATCCTTTACTTCACCCCGCACATAAAATTGCTGGGCACCCAGGGTGTGGGTCAGTAATAAAAGGATTAATATTTGGCAAGTGGTCTTCAACCGGATAGAATAACATATAATTTAAAAACAGGTGATAACCGTTTCAAATACTCATACTAACTGATATATCTCTTTCAGGTTCCTTCCCAGTCCGTCATAATCGAGTCCGTAGCCTACTACAAATTTATCAGGAATCACAAAGCCGACATAATCCGGATGCAGCGGAAAAACGGTTGCTTCTGATTTATGTAATAAAGTGGCAATACGTAAGGATTTAGGTTGCTGGTGACTGAGCTTGGGTAAAAAATTATGCAGGGTCTTTCCCGTATCAACAATGTCTTCCACAATAATCACTTCCTTTCCAAACAGATCATCTTCGAGACCGATTGATGTCACAACATTTCCGGAAGATTTCATTCCTTTATAGGAAGCCAGTTTAATAAAACAGATTTCAGCCTCAATGGTCAGGTTTTTAAACAGGTCAGCCGCAAACATAAAAGAGCCATTCAGTATTGCGATGAACAGGGGGCGTTTACCAGCATAATCCGTATTGATCTGGTCGGCCAGTTCTTTTACCCGCTGCTGGATCGTTTCTGATGAAAGATAGATATCGAATGATTTATCGTGGACCTTGATGAGCGACATATAGTTAGTTGTGGGTTGAGGGTTTAGCGTTGCGGGTTGGTGGTCGAGAGGTTGTAGTTTTCGCGGATAACGAGTTTTGGTGCGGAAGTGGCTTTCTTACGGAGACTGAGACGTTCACCGGGTGCGGGCCGGTCTTCGGCACCGAGGAAGTTCAGTTCCAACAAACTTTCCAGCCGGATGCCCTGGTGCTGGGCGATATCATATAATCTTTCTCCCGGTTGAACCTGATAAAATTCATCCGCTCCCGTTTTCCTTTTTCGTTGTAAAAAAATCAGCTGATCGGCGGCCAGTGACTCAGCCTGGGCTAATTCGTTGAACTCAAACAAACGGGCTAATGGAATAGTATACTGCTGTGCCAGGGAGAGAAAAGATACTCCCTTCTTTGCATAGACCACCCGGGTATCATTGATCTTAAATTCACCAGAAGGGTAATTGTTCCTAATACTCACGGGGAATAAATCAGACATGAGCCTGAAGCCGCCAATCTTACGTACTGAAGTATCCGGTTTCGCCCCGACAACCGTATCCGTTACCGGTTTACCCAGCACCAGCAAGGTATAGTCCTGTAACTGATAATCCTCGATCAGTTTGATCAGTACAATGGGATAACGCGGATTCGTGGCATAACCAGCTTTTTTCAATCCATTCGCCCAGCCGGCATAATCAGCAGGATCCAGCTGAAACAAACCGGCATAGCGCTGGCTGTTCTTTAAAAAATTGGAATGATCGCGGTATGAATCTTCAGCGCTGGGGTATTTTCTGAAACACTCCCCTCTTGCATCATCATCATGCGAAACGGATTCACCGGTCCAGCCGGTCTTGCATTTAATACCAAAATGATTATTTGACTTAAGGACCAGTTTGCTGGTACCCGCCATGGTTTCATGAATACCCTGGGCCAGTTTTATAGCCGCCGGCACCCCGGTCCGTTTCATTTCGGCCATCGCCAGTTCCTTATAGGTATTGATATAGTTACGAACCGTTTCATTCTGCTGAGACCTTGCCGTCATCACACTTAATGCGAAAAATAAAAAGAGTATAGCTTTTCTCCGTAACATCATTCTTTCAGTTATAATTTCCGGATCAGGTATAACCCGTCGCGGATCGTGAGTATTGTTTTTTCGATATCCGTACGCTGCCTGATAAATTCATTAAAGGCCTGAATCCCTTTGGCGCTTTTCCCCTTAACCGGTTCCTGCAGCACCTGGCCATGAAACAGCACATTATCTGCTAAAATAAAGCCGTTTTTCCTCAACCGGGGAAAAACAAGGTTAAAATAATCGATATAAGCTGGTTTATCGGCATCTATAAAGACCAGGTCCCAGGTCGCTGAGAGACCCGGAAGGATATCTAACGCATTACCCGTGTGGGATATTATCTGGCTGGCCTGCGGGGAGCGGTCAAAATAAGACCGGGCCAGCGCTGAATCGGCCTCCCTGAGTTCGATGGTATGCAGGCGGCCTTCCGGGCTCAGCCCATTGGCGAGGCAAAGAGCGCTGTAACCGGTAAAAGTGCCGATTTCGAGGATGGCAGTGGGACGAAGCATACAGCTGATCATTTCCAGGACCTTGCCCTGGACCTTGCCACTGAGCATGATGGATTCGGAATGGCGGGTGCGGGTGTATTCAGCCACTTCCTCCAGCAGACTGTCTTCAGGTGAAGTATATGTTTCCGCATAGGCTTCCGCCAATGGGTTGATCAGGTCCATCTTACCGGTTTTTGCAAAGATAAACTTATACCGCCAGCAGACTACCTTCTGATGGTGAGCCCTTTTTAGAGATCAGCCAGAGACCAATGAAGGTAAAGATGCCGTTTATCAGGATCAGTTCATTCCCGATCTTATACCCGTTGAAGGTACTGGCCGACCATTCCGTGAGGAGGGGCAGACTGATATGCAGTTTTGCTTCGTACCAGGCCGGATTGCTGAGCATATCCACACCAAGTGCGAGCAATGGAGCTGCTATACAGGCCACCCAGATCAGCTTGTCGTTGAGTTTACGCCGGGTGAGTATACCAAAGGAAAAGAGTCCGAGGAGTGGTCCATAGGTTATGCCGGCAAACTTCAGGATAAAGTCGATGATCAGTTTATCATTGATCCATTTGAATAAAAGGACCATCACAAAGAAGATCGCGGCAAAGGTGAAATGCACTTTAAGTCTTGTACGTTTCTTTTCCTTTTCGGTGCCTGTTTGTTTATTAATACCCAGGATATCGATACAATAACAAGAGGTCAATGAAGTAATCGCGCCATCCACGCTCGGGAATAAAGCGGAGATGATCGCAATAATGAAGATCACGCCGATCACGCCGCTGAAAGTGTCACTCAGCGCAATGGTCGGGAATAAATCATCCGGCGGCACGTTGATGCCATTCTTCGCCGCGTAGAGATAAAGCACGCCACCCAGTACGAGGAACAGCAGGTTCACAAACATCAGTACCGCCGTGAAGGTCATAATATTCTTTTGCGAATCTTTCAGGGTCTTCACACTGATATTTTTCTGCATCATTTCCTGGTCCAGACCGGTCATGGCAATGGCGATAAACATACCGCCTACAATATGCTTGATGGCAAATGAACCAGAGTTGACATCCCAGTTAAAAATCTTTGTATACCCTTTATCTGCCATCATCGTCATGGCCCCGCCGAAATCAGTACCGAGTGCTTTTACAATCACCACTATACAAACCACCAGTCCCACCAGCATACCGGTGGTTTGAAGCGTATCGGTATAGATAATGGTTTTCACCCCACCCTCGAATGTATAAAGCAGGATCAGCACAAGTATAACCAGTGCCGTTGCTTCAAAGGGGATACCCAGTTTATTAAATATAAAGATCTGCAGCACACTGATCACCAGGTAAAGCCTGGCCGTAGCGCCAACGGTGCGTGAAAGAATAAAGAAAAATGCGCCGGCTTTATGGGCATTGATGCCAAACCGTTTTTCCAGGTAGGTGTAGATACTGGTCAGGTTCATCCGGTAATACAACGGAATCAGCACAAAGGCGATGACCATATAACCCAGCAGGTAGCCCAGCACAATCTGGTAATAATAAAAATTGCCGGTTCCTACCCCGCCAGGTACACTCACGAATGTAACGCCGGAGAGCGATGTACCAATCATACCAAATGCCACCAGCATCCAGTTACTGTTGCGGTTCCCGATAAAGAAGGATTCATTATCTGAATTACGGGAGGTATACCAGGCTACCCCGAGTAAAAGCGCAAAATACCCGATCACAAAGGAAAAGAGAACGACTGGAGACATAGTTGGCGGTTTCTGTTAAGCAATTATTAGCGTTGCAAAATAGGCAATAATGAATTTTGAAGATAATTAAAAATGTTATCCCTTTGCAGCAATATTATTTCTATGGCGATTCAATCTCTTGCGGTTTTCTGCGGTTCGAAAAACGGAACCAATCCAGTATTCAGTCAGCATGCTGCTGAACTGGGAAAACTGATGGCGGAAAACAATATCCGGCTGATCTATGGCGGTGGCAGTGCCGGATTGATGGGCATTATTGCGGATAGTGTAATGCAGCAAGGTGGTGCCGTTACCGGTATCATTCCGAAATTATTGCTGGAATGGGAAGTGCAGCACCGCGGTATCACGGAGCTGATCATCAGTGATGATATGCATGAACGGAAAAGGAAGATCTACAGTATATCCGATGCGGCCCTGATCCTGCCGGGCGGATTCGGCACGCTGGATGAATTATTTGAAATCGTGACCTGGAATCAACTCACCATACATGACAAACAGATCTATATCCTGAACTCCGGCGGATTTTATGATCACCTGATACAGCATATTGAACTAATGAAAGCAGAAGGCTTTCTCTATGAAGAGGCCATCAAACGGATCCAGGTGATCGATCAGCCAGCTGACCTGCTCCCTTTTATACAATAAGAAGGCTTATTCTTTCTTACGACCCAGGTAAAAACTAAAACCGGTACGGAAAACCGGGAGTATCCGGCCATACTGATCACGGTAAGGAGAGTTAAAATCCTTCATGGCATCGATCATAATACTGGTGTAGAATTGTCCCCGCCCGATATTCCGGGTACCATAACCGAGTCCGACAAGCAAACTGGGTGCCGTGGCATTTGCCTTATTGATGATACCGGCATCTGTTTTCTCGCTGTAGGAAATTTTATTGTATTCAAATTGTCCGCCAATAAATAGCTGCTGGATCGGCCATATACGCAGGAAAGGACCTCCGCCCAATGCCAGGTAACGGGCTGTTATATTCACCGATTGATAACGCTGGGTAACATAGGTCAGGTTCATGGCGATACCGGCATCGATCACCTGGTTGATACTGTACCCGAATTCAGGATTCAGGCCAATAATAAAGCCATTGGAAAAGCCAAGGTTAAAACCGGAACCGATAAATACATGGCTGGCTTTGAATCCCTTTTCTTCTTCTTCATCCTGTGCCATCGCAGCTACAGACAAAAAAGAGAGTAACAGTAAAGTGAGCAGTTTTTTATTCATAGTTACTATTAATACGTTATTTGAGTTCTTCCTGTTCCTCCCAGCTGAGGTTCAGTTCATTGGCCACCCCCCTGATAGCAAACAACCGGCCCAGCATCAGCAGCAGCATAGCCCCTGTAATGACCAGGAGCAGAAAGTCGCCACTGAGCAGAAATAAAACCACACTGAACAGGGCCATTCCTTCACAAATAGCCAGGTACAATGTTACCGCTGCCCTGTATTTATCCATTTTTCCTTTCAGGTTATCATTCCCTTCACGGATATCGCGGATCCGTTGCTGATACAGGTAACGGGCCATCAGCAGGGCAAGCAATGCCAGTCCGGTCATCAGCGGCAAGAGGAAAGAACTTACTTTTTTGATTTCTTCCTGCAGGAAGGGGCCGTTGAACTGATTTATACCCACAGATACAAGGGTAAAAATAACAACCCCAATGGAAAGGGCTGTGGTCAGGATACGTAATCCCTTTAAATCCTGGCTGATGGAGCCTGTGCCTTCAGATTTATTATTCATACAATTTGTAAAATGGTAAACCGGTATTTATGCAAATTAACGGATGATCGGCAAACTTAGTATCCTATACCGGTCAGTATTTGAAAGAGGGACACATGGATTCACGCTTATTTCCTTTATAACTGCCCATGGCTCCCTGCTTGACCAGTGAGAATTCAAAGGCCCCGCGGGTATTATTGAAGTTTTTCAGTCCGGACATCGTAGCGTCATAGGTGAACGTGAAGTTGATATCTTTTAATCCCAGTCCGATCATGGGAATAACTGCATCTTTATAGCGGTAATAGAGTCCGGCAGTGAGTGTCTTCTCTCCATCCCCTGAAAGATTATATTGTGCATTCAGTCCGCCCACGATCTCATACGATTTAGCCTGTATGGATACATAGGCATTGGGATTCAGGATCACCATTTCATTCACTTTGAAACTGCCATTCAGGAATCCATTATAACGGACCGGGATGCGGTTATCGATACCCGGCTGGTCATTGAAAAAGGATTCTTTGGGTTGGTTAATGTGCATGGCGGAAAAACCGGCATTCAGGTAAGCCCGGTCATTGGGGAAGTAGGCATAGTTCATACCTACCTGCATATCGAGGTAGTTGATATTGTTATAATCCAGTTTCGGAGCAACAGTAGTCTGGTGGGCATCAAAGAATTGACCGTTCCACTGGCTGGGGAAACTCAGATTCGACGTATTAATATTTTTATTGGCCCAGCCTACATTAAAGCCAAGGCTGATCAGGCTTCCGGCATTAATCATCTGGTGGTAAGCGACCGAACCATACACTTTGGTAGAGGTCAGCACACTGGTACCGGCCACATCGCGCAGAATCATTCCACCCACACCCAGCCATCCGTTATTCTCACTGTTCTGCAGCACCTGCACATCACCAAAAGCGCTCATTGTTTTATAGGGAAAAGAAGTAACCGATGCCCACTGATTCCTGTAATTGATACCAATCCGGTAATCCCCGTCGGGCATAAACCCGGTATTGGCCGGATTCGTGAGCAGGGGACTGTTCATGAATTGGGAAAAATGCAGGTCCTGGGCCGTGGTACTGAACCATCCGCCGCAGAAAAGAATCAGTATGTATCGCTTCATTCCCTTCATGATTCAAACAATTATCTGATTAACGTAATATCGCCCTTCTTCGTTGTCTTCACGCCGTCAAAGAATTCCACGGTCAGTGTATAGGCATATACATCCATGGGTTGCACCACTCCTTTCACCTTACCATCCCATCCAGTATTACGGTCATTGGTTTCAAATACTTTCTGGCCCCAGCGGTTCCAGATGGTAAACTGCATTTTTGCAATACCAAATCCACGTACCAGTACCACACTGTTCTGATCACCGCTTTGCGGGGTAAAGGCATTGGGTACATCCACCACCGGAATAACGGTGGCACTGACCGGCCGGCAGATCTGCGCAGGACAGCCAATGAGGTTGTAAGCAGTGAGACAGGCATTAAAAGTGCCGGTTGAATTATACTGATGATCAAAGTTGGCTCTTGAAGTAGTCCGCAAAGTATCCCCGTCACCAAACTCCCACTTGAAACTAACTGCATCAAGTGAAGAGAGATTATTGAAGGTTACCGGCATATTAGGGGCGGGTGTTAATGGTGAAAAACCAAAATCAGCGGTAGGCGCTCCATAGACCTGTATTGTAAACCTGGCTGTATCGGTAAGGTTACAGGTATTGGGATTATAGGCCACCAGGGTAATGGTATATGTACCAGGCAACGTATAAGTATGTGTGGGATTCGCAGCTGTTGATGTATTTCCATCGCCGAAGTTCCAGAGGAAGGTCTGCGCCGCCAGCGAAGTATTATCAAATACCGGGGTATACGGTAAACAACCGGAAGCCGGTGTGGTGAACTGCGCTTTTACATTATCCGCCACACTGAGCGGGATCACCAGGGAGTCAGGCGCATTACAATAGACCGTATCCTGCAGCAATAGTTTTACATTATAGGTACCGGGACCAGCATAGGTATGGAATACAGGGGCTGTCCCTGCAGTAACGGTGGGTGTGCCATCGCCAAAGTCCCAGACAAAACTCTGATTGGTAAATGGCCGGGTTGGCGGTGCAATCGTTGTGTTGTCGAACCTGTAATTAAAGGAACCACAGGGAGGCAGTTTAACCGGGATAAATGCCGGTGTTGCCAGCAGGTTACCCACCCTGATCTTCATATAGGATGTATCGCGCACATTACAAGTGGCCGGATCGATCGCCACCAGCATTACATTATACGTGCCGATATTCAGGTAAGTATGTGATGCATTGGGCACCGTAGTGGCTACCATGGGTGAACCATCTCCGAAATACCATTCATAACTGACGCCGGTAGCGAGGGTATCGGAAAAATCAACCGTGAGTGGCTGACAACCCGCCGTATCTCTGGGCACTCCATTGATCGTGGATTGTATACCCGCCCGTACACCCGCAAGATTCATATCGATCTTGAGCATGGTAAGATTGCACTCGCCACCTCCAACAGCATTGTTTACGGTAGACCAGGAGCCGGGGGTCGTAGGATAGATTGGCCTTGTGCCTATATTACAGTTACCACAGATAGCCTGGTAGATTTTTCCATTCCGGTCAAACCGGCTGGTGCCCCCATCCACGTGATCGCATCCGGTACCCGGTGCGTTATTCTCGCCGAAGAAACTACCGAATAACTGGGAAGCGGCATTCTTCTTCAACACAAAGAAATAAAGATCCTTTCCATCCGTGGTGCTTTTGAAAGCATCGGCCGTAACCGGTAAACCGGTGGTACCTGCACTATTGAACGCATTGTCTGTACTGAAGAACCCACCCCATCCGGATATATACACGTTTTCACAACGGTCTACCAGGAAAGCGATAGGTGAAATATTCGGCGTCACTCCACCGGAACCAAATGCCGTGGAATAAACATAGGCGGATAAATCCGGTTGCAGTTTACAGATAAACTGCTTGCCACCTGCATTGCTGAATGTGGCATTCTGAATCGGCCAGGCACCAGTGGTTTGTCCCATGATATAGGGAAAACCCAAAGCATCAAATTGTACCCCGAATACCTGGTCAATACCAGCCGTACCAATATAGGTGGAGCGGAGTACGGCGGTACCTGTATTATTGATGATGGCCACAAAACCATCAATCACCCCGTGATTGGCAGTACCCAGCGTTCCTCCCTGTGTACCTTGCAGAAGATTCTGGCTTTCTGTACCACCGGCCACATAAATATTGTTATTAGTCGGATTAATTGAAAGCACATAAGCGGCATCATTACCAGAACCACCGATATAACTGGCAAAAAGAATGTTGCTGAGATCTGGCGTTAATTTAAGTACCACCCCGTCCTGTATACCACCGCCAAAGGTCGACTGAAAGAATCCGGCTGTTCCGGGAAAATCAGCCGACTGTGTGGAAGAAGCCACATACACATTACCGCCTGCATCCAGGATCACTTCACTTCTTCCATCGTCTCCGTAATTACGCTGCAGGGAATTCAATCCCCGGGTATCGGAGATATTCACGCCGTCACTCCCGCCACCGCCGATCCGGCGTGAACCGATCAGCGCCGTACCGGCTGCATTCAGTTTGGTGACCACAATATCAAAACCGGCACCGCCGGCTGAACCGTTGTTGATGGTTGGATAATCGGAAGAGTTGGTACGCCCGGCCAATACCAGGTTACCGGCAGGATCCACGATCAGCGAATGCGGTTGGTCCTTGCCGCTACCACCAATATAGGTGGCATAGATCCGGTTATTGCCATTGGGGGATAATTTGATAATACCAATATCAAATTCACCACCCTGGTAACTGGTTTCATAAGCACCGGTGGATACGGGAAAACCGCTGCCGGTACTGCCAAAGACAATCCCCCCGCCAAAGAAACTTTCATCCGGACCATAGGTGGCAGTAAAGCCCCAGTTGTCGGAGCGGCTGCCGGAAAAAGAACAGAACACAATACTCGGATCGATCACCAGTTGGCGGGTACGGTCATAGTCCTTTATATCAAAACGAACCACATTCCCGCTGACGGTATACTTACAATTCACAACGGCCCTTCCGGTAACGGAGGGCTGAAAGGTGAAGGGGGCGGATTCCTTAAAATCAGCCAATGAAGTACTCACCACGAGTTCTTTGTTCTTCACCTGAATTTTATCCACCCCGTCATACTTCAGGGCAATCCGTGAAGGATCAGCACCCGGTTGTACGAGGATATCATATTTAAGAGTGCCCCGGTCTGTATAATAACGGACATCCACACCCGGATAAACATTTTTAATCGTAACACCCTGGTAGATCTTACATTCAGCCGCCCACTTGGATGGATTATTTCCGATGAAATAGTTGTTATAAGTGGGCAGTGGCTTATCCGGTATGATGAGGGCACCGGAAGAGGCACCGATAAAATCCACATTCCAGGCATGCGACCGGACGGTCACCGGAGGAGGAGTGCCGGTCATTTTACCATCGGCAGAAAGTCCGTGTTTAAACTGCGTAAGCCGTTGCAGATCGGCGGGATTATGCTGTACCACGGTAAAGCCCCCGTTACGGATAAAGAAAGCCCCGTTACTCACCTCTCCCTGATAACGTACTTTTTCATCCCACTGACCTTTATTCTCGATAAATTCAATGTTTCCCTGGGCTGAAAGTGTAATTACAGCAAGCAGGGTTACGGCGATGGTAAAGAGTTTTTTCAGCGTCAACTTATTTACTTTAAAATAACGATTTTTTCCCAGAAAAGGATTTAAAACTTCTGTTAAGAATCACCCGCCGAAGGCATTTTTTGTAAAATATCACCGAACGGTCAGGAAATTTTACTCCATTGCACAGGACCTTTCCGGTAATGCAGGAATTTCTTCAACTGCAAATTTTCGGCCGAAACCAGATCGGGGTCTTTTTCCAGCAAGGCAGCAGCCATATTCCGGGCAATTTCCAGCAAATCACGATCTTGGACTATGCTGGCCAGCCGGAAGTTTAACGCCCCGCTCTGCCGGGTTCCTTCAATTTCACCCGGACCTCTCAGTTCAAGGTCTTTTTCAGCTATCTCAAACCCGTTATTGGTCGATGTCATGATCTGGATGCGCTCGCGGGCATCATTACCTAATTTTGACCCGGTTAATAATACACAATAACTTTTTTCAGCCCCCCTTCCTACCCGGCCCCGCAGCTGATGGAGCTGTGACAAACCGAATTTCTCCGCACTTTCAATCACCATCACAGAGGCATTGGGCACATTCACCCCCACTTCAATCACTGTTGTTGAAACCATGATCTGAGTATCATGTTCAACAAATCTTTTCATATTTAGTTCTTTCTGTTCTGCCGGTTGCCTTCCGTGCACCATACTGATCCAGAATTTAGGTTCCGGGAAATAGGCTTTTACATTTTCGTAACCCTTCATCAGGTTTTCGTAATCCATTTTATCACTTTCCTCGATCAGGGGAAAAATAATATAGACCTGCCTTCCTTTATCGATCTCGGCCCGGATAAAATCCATCACTTTACTGCGCTGTGATTCAAAACGGTGGACCGTAGTGATCGGTTGCCGCCCGGGGGGCAATTCATCAATTACACTATAATCCAGATCTCCGTAGGCCGTCATGGCCAGGGTACGGGGAATCGGGGTGGCGGTCATCACCAGCACATGCGGGGGGATCTCGGCCTTCTTCCATAAACGGGCCCGTTGTTCAACCCCAAAGCGGTGCTGTTCATCAATAATCACAATGCCCAGTTTTTTAAACTGTACCACATCTTCTATTACGGCATGGGTACCCAGTAGTATTTTCAATTCGCCACTGGCCAGTTCGGCCAGGATTTTTTTGCGTTCAGCTGATTTAACGGAACCGGTGAGCAGGCGTACCGATACCCCCACTTTTGCCAGCAGTTCCCCGATACCCTGGTAATGTTGCTGGGCTAATATTTCGGTAGGCGCCATCAGGCAGGCCTGGTAGCCATTGTCCACAGCCAGCAACATCGTCAGTACGGCCACGATGGTTTTGCCACTGCCCACATCCCCTTGAAGGAGCCGGTTCATTTGTTTACCCGTCGCCGTATCGGTTCGGATCTCACGGATCACTCTTTTTTGTGCCCCGGTCAATTCAAAAGGCAGGTGATTTTTAAAACAGTCATTAAAAAAATCGCCCACTTTCTCAAAGACCACTCCCTTTGAATAGCGATGCCGTTGACTCCGGAGCAGGTTCATCCGTACCTGGGCCATAAAGAGTTCCTCAAACTTGATGCGCTTCACCGCTTCCAGGTAGTCCTGTTCTGATTGGGGAAAATGAATCTGATGCAGGGCTTTAAAACGACCCGGCAGGTTAAGTTGTTTGATAATATCACCCGGCAGGTTTTCTTCCACGTCTTTCTCCTTCACCTGCATCATAAGCAACTGGGTCAATTTGCCGATCTGACGGCCACCCAGTCCCCTGGCTTTTAATTTTTCTGTAGTGGAATAAACCGGTTCGAGGAAATTTTTAGCGAGGGGCTGATCCGGGACAAGGACTTCCAGTTCCGGGTGCACGATCTGTGCGTTGCCATTGAAGAAACCGACCCGTCCGTAAACGAGGTAAGACTTTCCCGGTTCCAGTAATTTTTGTACCCAGTTGATACCCTGGAACCAGGTCAGTTCGAGGATGCCGGTCTTGTCCTTCAGCTGGGCCACCAGTCTTTTTCCGGCCTTTTGTCCGATGATATCAAAACTCAGCAGCACCCCTGCTACCTGTGCATATTCGCTGAGCGGCGTCAGTTCACTTACCTGGTTCAGTTTGGTGCGGTCGATATGCCGGAAAGGATAATGTTCCAACAGATCGCCGAAGGTGAATATGTTGAGTTCCTTTTTGAGCAGGTCAGCCCGCAAAGGTCCCACCCCCTTGAGGTATTCAATCGGACTGGCTAATATGGAAGCGGTGGTGGAAATAAAAAATTGCTTTCCGGCAAATGTAAACAATGGCGGGGGCAATTGGTTACACCGTCGCGTTCACCTGAAAGCGCTGATAAAATAAGCTGAACAAGGTAAAACAGCCATGTGAAAAATACGGTGCCATTTCCGCAAATACCCCAAATATGCCGTTAAATCCTGCAGTGTTCCCCCTTAAAAGACTCCATATTGGTCAATGATCGGGGAAAGGCCTTGCTGAAATGACAAAAGCGACCTACTTTACTACGTATATCCACCATTCAGGACAAACCATAACTGATGAAAAACCATTTCCACCTGTTACAGCTTGATCTGTATTTCACCGAATACAAGTTTGCGCTATTATGCTTGGTCTCTGCGTTTGTTGTTACACTGATCAGCATCCCCCCTATTATAAGTCTGATCCGGAAGTATAAATTATACGATAAGCCGAATGCCCGGAAAGAGCATACCACCCCCATTCCCACTATGGGAGGCATTGCGATCATTGCCGGTATGGCCGCTTCACTTTTTCTCTGGTTCCCATTCAGCACTGAGCCGGCCCTGATCAGTTTTTTCTTTTCCGTGATCATCCTCTTTGGCCTCGGCATCATGGATGACCTGAAAGACCTCTCTGCGAAATATAAATTCATCATACAGATTGCACTGGCCCTGCTGGTGGCGATTTCCGGTATCCGGATCACCAGTTTCGGCGGACTCTTTGGTCTTGAAGAAATTCCCCAACAGGCACAAATTTCCATCACCGTGCTGGCGATTGTGGGTATCACAAATGCATTTAACCTGATTGACGGGATTGACGGACTCGCGGGCGGTCTTGGTTTTATGAGCCTGATCACCCTGGGTTTATTCCTGATCATGAACCGGGATGGCAATACGGCTTTAATTGCATTTGCCCTGGCCGGTGGGATACTGGCTTTTCTTTATTTTAATTTCAATCCTGCAAAAATATTCATGGGCGATACCGGTTCGCTGGTACTTGGATTTGTGGTCTCCGTTCTTTGTATTCGTTTATTACAGGTCAATGAAACAGCACTGGCCCCTGCTTTACCCAATGCCCCGGTGTTTATCACCGGTGTGGCCATGATCCCGGTATTCGACACCCTGCGTGTATTCCTCGGCCGGATGTGGAAGGGCAACTCTCCCTTCTCCCCCGACAAAACGCACATCCATCACCTGCTCACCAACCAGGGCTATACCCATGGGTTTGCATCCAAACTGATTTGTTTTATCCATGGATTTATCCTGATTGAAATTTATTTCCTGCGGAATATGCGGATGGAGATTCAGTTGTTGTTGTTGTTTGGGTTTATGTTTTTTGTGACGGTAATGCTGAAACGGCTCGGTAAATTGTTAGGTAAGAATGAGAAGGTGCATGAGGTGATTAAGGAATACCTGGGGTAAAAGCATCAAGAACCGAAGACGCCAAGAAGCCAAAGAATAATCAAGAAGCAAGAAACAAATAAGGACCAAGGGGTCTCCGGAGATATTATTAACCCCTTGAAGATTTACAGTATTTAGTGCGAAAAATCAATTGAGTTCAGATACTTGATTTTCGAGCGAAGCGAGAAA
>CAZLRY010000023.1:2460-19132 GCA_964561675.1 uncultured Chitinophaga sp. | reverse complement strand
ACGGATTTTTTTTCTGTAACTTTCAGGTATACTCATAAACAGCGAGAGCTGTTCTTCAAGTGGCGGGTGATATGTCCCGTCGTAAAAAGGTGAAGGGGCAACAACCTTCACCTTTCTTATTTTCAGCCACATAGGCCATCATTAACTGCTTTCGGACCATTAAATTTTGTTAATGATGGCGCTTTGGGGGAATTGACGTTGTGCATCTTATTTTTTTCCGCAATATTTGCATATCCGGATCTGTTCAAACCGGGCTTAATCAAGACTTTACAATGAAAAAAAATATAGCGCTGGTTACCGGCGGTTTTTCCGGGGAGGCTGTCATATCCTACCGGTCCGCCAGAACCATTGATACTCACCTTGACCGTTCACTTTTTACTGTTTATAAAATTGATATTAATTCCCAGGGCTGGTTTTATGAACTGGTGGATGGACGTAAAGTGGAAGTAGATAAGAATGATTTCTCCCTTCAGCTCGACAACGAAAAAGTAAATTTTGACGCGGTTTTTATTGGCATGCATGGCACGCCTGGAGAAGACGGAAAATTACAGGGCTATTTTGATACACTGAAAATTCCTTACACCGGATGCGATGCCGCTTCTTCTGCCATTACATTTAATAAGCGATATGCTACTGCTGTAGCCGGGGCTTCCGGAATTCCTGTTGCTAAATCTGTCTTATTGATCCGGAACCTCCTGGGTTCTGCTGAGCAGGTTATGGACCAGCTGAAGTTCCCGGTTTTTGTAAAACCGAATAATGGGGGTTCAAGTATCGGGATGTCGAAGGTAAATGAGCCAGACAGCAAGCTGCTGAATACAGCAATAGAAAAAGCTTTTCAGGAAGACAGCCAGGTATTGGTGGAAGAGATGGTAATGGGAAGAGAGTTTACGGTGGGCGTTTTTCGTTCAAAAGGGAATATAATAGTCCTGCCGCTGACTGAAGTCAGAGCGGATGCAGATATGGCTTTCTTTGATTTTGAAGCCAAATATCAGGGGAAGTCCTCTGAAACCACACCGGCAGAAATTGATGAAGTAACAGCTGATAAGATCCGGGATATTGCAAAGCAGGTTTATTCTGCCTTCAATTGCCGGGGAGTGGTACGGATTGATTTTATTTACAATGAAGCAGAAGGCCGGCCTTATATGCTGGAAGTGAATACCATTCCCGGACAGAGTGATGCCAGTATCATTCCGCAACAGGTTCGTGCGATGGGCTGGAGTCTGAAAGAATTTTACACAAAACTGGTAATGGAGTGTTTTGGTGAATAACCCTGTCCAATTTAAAAACCATCTGATGTTAAAAATTATTACAGGTCGTCCTTTATGGGTAAATGTGCTGGTCGGTTTATTACTGGCCATCGGCCTTTTTGCCTTTTTCCTTTTGTCATTGAACTGGATCACCGGTCATGGCCAGTCAGCTACGGTACCTGCTGTTGCAGGAAAGTCGTATGAACAGGCAAAAGCGATATTGAAAAAAGCCGGATTTGATGTGGAGATTCAGGATTCCATCTATGTGGATTCGGTGCCGGCCCTGCATGTGATAAAACAAATACCGGATGCGGATGAAGTGGTGAAGTCCAATCGTACCGTCTTCCTTGTGATCCGCAGAGCCGTTCCACCCGAAGTGGAAATGCCAAATCTTTCTGGTTATAGTTTCCGTAATGCAGAGATGGTATTGAAAGGCATGGATCTGCGTGTGGGAGATACCACTTTCAAACCTGATTTTGCACGAAACGCCGTACTGGAACAGTTGTATAATGGTTCCATAATAAAGCCAGGTACAAAAATCAGAAAAGGGTCCGTCATCTCACTTGTACTGGGTGATGGAATCGGCAACCAGGAATTCCCGGTACCCATTATTACCGGCATGACGTTTTGTGATGCAAAAGCGGAGTTGGAGTCGATGGGACTTTCAATCGGTGCAATCGTCCTGGATGGAGTTACGGATACCTGTAATGCATTTATTTATAAACAGGTTCCGGGACGTTACGATGATGAGAAACGGATTTTGCGGATCCGTTCGGGTCAGACCATTGACCTTTTCCTGCAGACGGATCGCCCTGTGGCCGATACAACAATGAAGATTCCGGAGTAAAAAACAAAAACCAATATGGAGCATATTACAGTCGAAGCGTTAAAATCCCGGATGGATGCCGGCGAAAAATTAAACCTGATTGATTGTCGTGAACCGTCGGAATTTGCCGAGTTCAATATCGGGGCCAAACTGATTCCGTTGGGCATGATACAGACGATGCAGGCCGATGAACTCAATGACCTCAGGGAAGAGGAAGTGATTATTCATTGCCGCAGTGGAAAAAGGAGCATGATGGCCTGTATGTTTCTCGACTCATTGGGCTTTAAGAATACCGTAAATGTAACCGGTGGTGTGCTGGCCTGGCAGGAGAAGTTCGGAGGGAAATAATTAGCCAATTAGCCAATGTGCCTATGGGTTTCTTAGCAATGATCTTTTTTAATAGCACATTTTTCTTTATTAAATTTTTCGGTTATTAATTAGCCAATATGCCAATGTGCCAATGAATGAAGTGTATGAAAGATTGAAATTTCATTATGTTATTGAAAGCGTATATATAAAAAAAAGCCCATCGGGCTTTTTTTTATATATAATCTGATGATTGGTTTATTTAAATATTCAATCGGGTAATACTCTTCGACCTGTAAGCAATTGGCACATTGGCACATTGGCATATTGGCACATTATAACCGGTTAAACTAAAATTGAAAATAGTTCTAACCTGAAACTGTATTACTAAGAGCATAATTGACTAAAGCCGCACATTCACCCCGATCATATAGTTAATCCCCGCCATCGGGAAATAATAATTCTCCGTGGTCTGTTGTCCGCCATAAATATAACTGAAGGTATACCCGTTGGGTTCATACGCGTTATTAAAAACATTGTTCAACTGGCCAATGATATTCAGCTCCTTTATTTTTTTAGCTTTAATGGTATAGCTCAGCCGGAGGTCCTGTACAAAAAACGGATCCAGTGAACGGGCTATATTGCTGGTATTGTCGAGGTACTGCCGGCCCACATATTTACTGATCAGGTTGATCGATATCTGTTTTAAAGGAACAAGTTCAATCATTGCGCCACCGGTAATGGCCGGCGAATACGCGATATCGGCGGAAGGATAGCGGTTGAGTTTTTGCCCGCCATTATCATAATCATCTATATACTCTTCCATATCCAGTACTTTATTCCGGCTAATGGTAAGATTGCCCGACAGATTCAACCAGCTCTGCAGATTAGCCGCTCCCTGTAGTTCTATACCGGCCCGGTAGCTTTTTGGAATATTGGTACGGGTATAGGCACCCACATCATTGATCCGGCCGGTGAGTACCAGCTGGTCTTTGTAACGCATGTAATAAAGGGTGGCACCCCAGTTGTATTTTTTTCCGGTCCGCTCCACGCCCGCTTCGATATCATGTAATTGTTCAGGGCGTGGTTGTAAGGTAGCGCCTGCTTCAAAATCATCCCGGTTGGGCTCCTTATTCGCCATTCCATACGAGAGGTAGGTCTTCCAGTTATTCTTCTTTAACGTGATACCGGCTTTGGGGTTGAAAAAATGCCAGTCATTGTTTATCACCAGCCCCGGATTATCCCGGAAACCATTGATATCGTAGTTGACATAGCGGTATTGCAGGTCATAGAACAGGTAAACTCCGGATGTGATCTCTGTCTGCTGTTTGCCATAGAGATTAAAATCTGTTTTGAAGGCATCCAGGTTATACCAGGTATCCAGACCGGTTAACCCATTGGATGCCCAGTTCACTTTCCCGTAATGTTTCCCATCATATCGGGTCAGCCCGCCACCCAGGGTCAGTTGAGTTTTGGGGGATTTATATTGCAGGGAAAAGACCGAGCCATAGAAATAATTATCGAGCCATAACTGGCGGATAAAGTCGGAAGTGAAAGTCGTGTCATTTCCGTTGACAGGGTAGGGCAGGTTGTATTTTAAATAGTCCTCATCCGCTTTGTATTGTTCATAATACCCCTTTCCCCTGGTGAGGAAACCGGCTACATGCAGGCTGAGACGATCATTGAGTACCTGGTTAAAGAAGAGCTGGTAATGCGACTGCTTGTAATTATCTGTTTCGTTGGCATAAGGGCCACCTGGTCTTTCAGTACCTGCATAGTTAACCGTTCTGTTTCCGGCAAGCAGGTCAGTTTCTGAAATACCATACCAGGCCTGGTAGGTTTTTTCTTTACCGGTAAAGGCATTGAAACGTACAGATGTTTTATTATTCATCCAGGCAGTGGAAATAAAAAAGGATTGCAGGTTTGTACTGGCCCGGTCAATAAATCCGTCACTGCTGATCCGGGATAAACGGATATCCGTGGTAAAGCCATTTACCAGCCCGCTGCTGTATTTGAGGGTGTTTTTCCAGGAATTAAAGGAACCGGCACTGTTATTTAATTCGATCGCTGATTCTCTCACTACTTCATTTGTACTGAAATTCATACTGGCCCCAAATGCACCGGCCCCGTTGGAGGAGGTGCCCACCCCGCGTTGAACCTGTATACTGCCTGCGGAGGAACTGAGATCAGGCAGGTTGACAAAGAACAATCCCTGGCTTTCTGCGTCATTGTACGGGATGCCATTGATGGTCATATTTATCCGTGTGGCATCTGTACCCCTGATCCGGATACCGGTATATCCGATTCCGTTACCGGCATCAGCATTCACCACTACTGAAGGGGTCTGGTTGAGTAAATAGGGGATATCCTGCCCGAGATTGGAAGCCACAATTGCTTTGCGGCTCAGGTTCGATTTGGTAAAGGGGGCATTTTCCCCGGCACGGATCGCTTTCACTTCCACCGGAGATAAGGTGTAGAAACTGTCTCTGACGCTTTCTTTTTGCTGCGCGAGACTGCAGATTGCTGCCCCTGTGAGGCAGGCGGACATAAAAATCCTCTTCATTTTTTTACATTTAACCGTTAAAAAATAAGAGGGAAACGCTGTGGAGAAAGGACAACTATTGACTCCTTCCCTTCGCAGGCATTACCCTGACCAGGTTCTACGGGTTTAATCTCAGATTCCGGCTTAAGCCGGAAACACCCCGGGAAACACTGAAAATCAGGTCTTTTTGGTAAAAGACCCTTTACAGGTACGAAATTACGAAGAAAATTATTACCCGGACTGTAACTTTTCTACGCTGCCTTTCGTATTACATCTAAACCATCGTTTATGAAGAAGTTATATTTATCCTTGTTGCTCCTGACCGGCGTTGCCTCCTACCTGGGAGCCCAGCAAACCATTAATGACCCCAATGTGGTTAAAGTGGATGTGGCCTCATTCCATGCAATCGAAGTCGCTACCGGAATAGAATTATTCCTATCGGCCGGCAATGTGGAAGAAGTTGCCGTGAGTGCTTCCACCACAGAATACCGAGACCGCATCGTAGCTAAAGTGGAGGATGGTGTTTTGAAATTATACTACGATTCAAAACTGAAAGCCATTAACAAAAAAAAGGAAAGCAAGCAATTGAAAGCGTATGTATCCTACCGGCAACTGGATAAACTGAATGCCAATACCGGGGCCCTGGTTAAATTTCAGGGGGTACTGAAAACAGCCGCGCTGGAAATGAATGTGAATACGGGTGCTCAGGTGATGGGTGAAGTTGAAATACAAAACCTGAGTGTAAAACAAAACACCGGTTCACAGGTAAGCCTGACGGGTAAAGCGGAGCAACTGAAAGTGGATGGAGATACAGGCAGTAAATTCAAAGGAGAGGGGATGGCTACACAATCCTGTGATGTTACTGTAAGTACCGGGGCCAATGTGACTATTGATGCGGAAAAAGAAATTATGGTGAAAGCCAGTACCGGGGGGATTGTGAAATATAAAGGCAATGCCGCCATCCGCGAAATAAAAACCAGTACGGGTGGTACAGTAAAAAAGATTGGTTAAACCCTGTAATTTTATAAGTATGAAAAAAATAGTTTCAACGCTGGCTATTCTTGTTTTATCATTTACTGTAAATGCTCAGATCAATGATGAGAATGCCCAGGTGCGTCCGGCCAGCGGATATCACGGCATACATGTTTCCAGTGCTTTTAATGTTTACCTGAGTCAGAGTAATGAAGAAGCGGTGGCCGTCAGTGCGGCGAGTGTAAAAGACCGGGATATGATCACGGTGGAAGTAAAGGGTGGTATTTTACATATCGGTCTCAGTAAAGCCTGGAAATGGAGTAATGGTAATAAAAAGCTACGGGCATATATTTCGTTCAAACAACTGAATGAACTGAATATATCCGGTGCCTGTGATGTGTTTATTAATGGCGTTTTGAAAACCGATGAACTACGGGTGCAGCAATCAGGTGCCAGCGACCTGAAGGGTAAAATGGATGTAGCCAAATTATATGTTGATCTCAGCGGAGCCAGTGATATGACCATAACCGGCACAGCCACCCGTTTATATGTGGAAGCCAGCGGGGCCAGTGATTTCAAGGGATTTGACCTGGTGGCTGAGTCCTGTGAAGCCAAAGCCAGCGGCGCGAGTGATATCCGCATCACTGTAAACAAAGAACTTTCCGCTGAAGCCAGTGGCGCCAGTGATGTAAAGTACCGGGGGGCCTGCACCATCCGGGAAGTGAAAAGCAGCGGGTCTGCCAGTGTATCCAGAGGACGATAAACGATAAAGCAGTATAGTCATGAAAAGCGCCCTGATTAATTAGGGCGCTTTTTCTTTGGTGGGTATCGGGAATAACCGTACCTTTGCCGTCCAACATCGCGAAGTAGAGCAGCGGTAGCTCGTTGGGCTCATAACCCAAAGGTCGGGAGTTCGATCCTCCCCTTCGCAACAACGAAAGCCATCCGCGACGGGTGGCTTTTTTAAATTTTCCGAAACAGTTGCACTTCAACTGGCAAGGACTGACTACCTCCTCACCACTTGCTGCCTGATGTGTGCAACCTCAGGTCTATCATGAAAACAGGATTCGTCAATATTTTCGGCCGGCCCAATGCCGGTAAAAGCACCTTGCTGAACGCCCTGATGGGGGAGAAGCTGGCTATCGTATCATCCAAAGTCCAGACCACCCGTCACCGGATCAAGGCCATCCTGACGGATAAGGATTACCAGGTTATCATTTCAGATACACCCGGTATCATCGAACCCCGGTATAAACTGCACGAAAAGATGATGATGGCAGTTAAGGGGGCATTGGAAGATGCGGATGTGGCGCTCTTTATTGTGGATGTGAATGAGAATTGGGAGGAATGCAATACCATATTTACGGCCCTGAAACTGAAAGTGCCATCGATCGTGGTGATCAATAAGATTGACCGGGCATCACAGGATAAAATAAAAGAAGCAGTAGCTTTCTTTGAACAGCAACCGTATTGCAAAAGCACCCTGACCATTTCCGCATCCAGTGGCATCAATATCAAGAATTTTTTACGTCCTATACTGGCATTATTGCCGGAAGGGGAGCCCTATTATTCAGGGGATGATATCAGTGACCTGCCGACCAAATTTTTTGTCAGCGAACTGATCCGGGAAAAGATCTACGAACTTTCGCAGGATGAGATTCCATATCATTCCGCCGTGCTGGTACGGGAGTTCAAAGAGAAGACCACGTTAATAAAGATTGTGGCTGATATCATTGTTCACAGGGAAACCCAGAAAGTGATCCTGATCGGTGAAGGCGGCAGCATGATCAAGAAAATCGGCTCAGCCGCCAGGAAGGATATCGAAGCATTCCTGCAACAAAAAGTGTTTTTAGAATTATTTATAAAAGTGAAACCGAAGTGGAGGGAGAATGATCTCCAGCTGAAGGAGTATGGATACTGAAGTCAGTCGGTAGTCGGCAGTCGGCAGTTGGCAGTCAGCAGTCGGCAGTTAGCAGTCGGCAGTTAGCAGTCGGCAGTTAGCAGCCCGTACTTCGTACCTCGTACTTTGTATTTATTGTTTGTTCAAATTTAATCGAGTTTATATGTCATTTACCGTAGCAATTGTTGGTCGTCCGAATGTTGGAAAAAGCACCCTGTTCAACCGTTTACTGGAACAACGTAAAGCTATTGTGGATGATATCAGCGGGGTAACCCGTGATCGGCAGTATGGGGTGGCCGACTGGAATGGCAAGACCTTTAATGTGGTGGATACCGGCGGTTTTGTACAGGGCAGTGAAGATGTGTTTGAACGGGAGATCGCCAAACAGGTACTGGTGGCCCTGGAAGAAGCGAATGTGATTGTATTCATGGTGGATGCGGCTACCGGACTGACCAGTCTGGATGATTCAATGGCCAATTTGCTGCGCCGGAGCACAAAGCCGGTCTTCTTAACCGTGAATAAAGTAGATACCAATGAGCGGCTGCTGGATGCCTCTGAGTTTTATAGCCTCGGTTTTGAACAAATCTTCTTTATCGCCGCGGCGAGCGGAAGCGGAACCGGTGAATTGCTGGATGCAGTGGCCGAGCTGATCATTGATGACGATGCGTCTGCGGAAGCACTGGAGATGGCCGCCCTACCCAAGTTTGCGATCATCGGACAACCCAACACGGGTAAGTCTTCTTTGCTGAATGCCCTGGTTGGTACAGAAAGGACAATTGTCAGTGATATCGCCGGAACCACCCGTGATACGATTCATACCCACTATAACTTATTCCAGAAAGAGTTTGTGCTGATTGATACAGCCGGAATCCGCCGGAAAGCCAAAGTGCATGAAGACCTCGAATTTTATTCCGTGATCCGTGCCATCAAAGCACTTGATGAAGCCGATGTGTGTTTACTGATGCTGGATGCGGAGAAAGGGATTGCGGCCCAGGACCTGAATATATTTGCGCTTGCGGCCAAAAAGGGAAAAGGAGTCGTGGTGCTGGTCAATAAATGGGACCTGGTCAATAAAGAAACCAATACCGCCAGGGATTATGAAACCGAACTGAAAAAACGGTTTGCGCCCTTCAGCGATGTACCGATTTTATTTATCTCTGCCAAAGAGAAAACCAGGATATTCAAAGCCATAGAAGTAGGACTGGAAGTATATGAGCACCGTCAATACAAGATCCCGACTTCACAGCTGAATGATATCATGCTGAAAGCCATCCAGGCTTATCATCCGCCGGTCGTCAGGGGAAATCCGATCAAGATCAAATTTATTACCCAGCTGCCGACACCGGTACCATCCTTTGCTTTCTTCTGCAATTTTCCGGATGATATCAAACAGCCGTATAAAAACTATCTCGAAAACAAATTGCGCGAGAATTTTAAACTGACCGGTGTGCCGGTCCGTATTTTCTTCCGTAAAAAATAAGTGATTAGTTTAAGAAACGGGTGATTAATTCAGTCACCTGTTTCTTGTATTCCTTCAACTCCTCTTGTTGTTGCCCGATAAAACTGTTGTCTTTCAGTTTGCCGATCACTTTTTCCATCTCCGCTTCTGTGTCATATACCATTTTACGGAATGGATTCCGGTAGTCTTTGGCTCTTGATTCATATATGCCAGCGGTCATCCATTCTTTGGTGCGGACACTCTCCTCCAGTAAACGAAGCCATGTTTTACGGGTAAGTCCGGCTTTGCCGATCTTCAGTATTTCTAGTAATCCGGCATACGCCTGTTGAAATCTTTTATCAGGGTAAGCAGTGCTTTCTTTTTTGTAAAAATCATGGACCTGATCCCATTCATTGATTTTTCCGGTGCGGATTGAGCGGATCAGGGTTCGGATGGCCGGTTCAGGAATCAACTGTCCGCCAATATTCTTCCAGGCCGTTCTTTCACTGGCTTTAGGCAACCTCGCCTCCAGTTGTTTCCAGTCTGTGATCTTTTTGCTTTCGATAAACTCAAGCAACTGTATGGTTCCGTAATACTGAATCAGTTCCTTATACAACCGGTAAGCTTCAGGCACTTTCACCAGTTGTATTTTCCGGTTGGAGTTTTCAAATCCTTCGGCAACGAGTTCAAGCCCTTTGAGTGCGTCCGGATTTTTTTCCAGCAATTCTTCCCCTTTTTTCAACAACTCTTTTTCGGTCAGCTTTTTTTTATGTTTCAATGCCCAGGCAGTGGCTGCAGATTTTTTAAAGAGGAGCAGACTGTCAAACATTTCCCCGATAGTATCCGGTGCCAGGAAATCATATTCAATCACCTGTGATTTATCCAGTCGTTTATCCCGGCTGTTGTATTTGCCGGCATTCCGGGCGAGCGCATACATATTGTACATAAACCAATAGCCCGGCATGATCACCAGTTTATCCCTGCTTACATCATTACTGACTAAAGCAAAGGGAATGGGGATATTCAATTCGGCGGGAAAATCGCCTTTGGCAATGAGGGTAAAGCTGGCAAACTTTGAATTATGTTTCAGGCTCACACAGAGGCCGGGCCAGAAACCCCTTCCGGCAATGATTTCCCCGTCGGCCCCTCTGGAATTGTGATTGGAGCCAATAGTAGCCCCGGCGGCCATATTGCTTTGTCCGAGTATGGTGGCCGCGCATAAAAAGGAATTGTTATGGTGTTGTTCATGGGCTGGAAAGATTAACGAGTTCAACACCTCGCAACAGGAGATAGTTGAATTATCTCCCAGGTAGGAATTGATCAGGCGGGCGCCGTATTTCAGTTGCGAATTGGTCCCCATCATGAAACGCACTGCTTTTACTCCATAGAAGATGCGGCAGCCATAACCCACAATCCCGTTGACCAGTTCACAACCTTCCCCGATCTGTGATTTAGCTTCGGGCGAAGAATTGATCGTCAGGTTTTTAATTTTATTAGCCCCTTTCAGGTAAGCGTCTGATCCGATCCAGGTATCTTTTACAATTTTACAATTCTTGATCACGGTACGGTCACCGATCTTGCCATAGTATCCCCTGCGGGTATCAAATTTTTTATCAGTAAACTCCTTGAATTTCTGCAGGAGTTTTTCATCGTCCCTGTATTTTGACCAGAGCCAGGCATCGCCGGCCTGCATTTCATTAAACGGGAGAATACTCCGTCCTCCGTTTTCATTACAGATTTCCATCCACACCCGTACTGCTTCCTTTTCCCCTTCTTTCAACACCCCATTTCCGAATTTGGAGTGGTTGGTGGTGGCGAGTTCATTAATATTCACAAGCATTACATCATTGCCGATAATATAATGACTCATAAAACTCACATTATCGATCACCACATTATCACCAATATCACAACTGATGATGGTACTGTTGTAAAGTCCCACCGGCATATGCAGGTTGTTGAATTCATGAAAGTAGGGCTCCAGTTTGCCAATACGTACCAGGCCAAAGAAGGAACATCTTTTAACCAGCAGGGGATCGAAAGACTCCGACACCAGTACGTTGTTCCAGTCATCTGAACTGTTGTCGTTTTTTTCCAGCAACTGAATTTCCACGGGCGTCAGTTTCCGGTAGCGGATACCGCTCCGGTGCTGAACGTTGCGGAGGTAATACTCATTCTTGCCTTTTGGAATAAATTCCTTTGGAATAAAACCGTATCCAAGGGAGGAGATGGCTTTTTTAGTAATGATGTTCATGTGCGGAAATAAAATTTACTCGACCGTTACTGATTTGGCGAGGTTACGGGGTTTGTCCACATCACAGCCGCGGGCCAGTCCGATGTAGTAGGCCAGTAACTGGAGGGGAATAACACTAAGCATCGGCGCCAGGATTTCATCGGCTTCAGGAACCACCATCACCTCTTCTGACAGCGAGGCGGAGGTTTCATCTCCTTCAGTGATCACGGAAATCACCCGTCCTTTACGGGCCTTGATCTCCTGCATATTGCTCACCACTTTTTCGTGAAAACTGTCTTTGGTGGCTACAAATACCACCGGTAGATTTTCATCCACCAAAGCAATGGGACCATGCTTCATTTCTGCAGCAGGATAACCTTCCGCATGTATATAGGAAATCTCTTTTAATTTGAGTGCGCCTTCCAGGGCAACGGGGAAATTATACCCCCGGCCGAGATACAGGAAATCATGGGCATCTTTGTATTTCTCCGCCAGGGCCTTGATATTATCACTGTGTTTTAGCGTCCAGGCTACTTTCTCCGGAATTTCCTGCAGTTCTTTCAGCAGGTTCATATATCTTTTTTGGGTAATCGTTCCTTTCATATACCCGATCTTCAGGGCAATCATGGTCAGTACAGCCAGCTGAGCAGTAAAGGCCTTGGTACTGGCTACACCGATCTCAGGACCTGCGTGGGTATAGGCACCGGCATGGCTCATCCGCGCGATAGAGGAGCCCACTACATTCACCACACCCAGTATGATTGCGCCATTGTTTTTGGCATTTTCAATGGCCACCAGGGTATCGGCGGTCTCTCCGCTCTGTGAAATGGCAATGATGACATCTCCTTTATTAATGACCGGGTTGCGGTACCTGAATTCAGAAGCATATTCCACTTCTACATTTATGCGGCAGAGTTCTTCAAAAATATATTCTGCCACCAGTCCGGCGTGCCAGCTGGTACCACAAGCCACCATCACGATCCTGTTGGCATTCATGATCTGTTCGGCGTATTGCTGGATTCCGCTCATGGTAATGGTTCCTTCGTTGGCATCCAGTCGTCCCCGCAGGCAATCATAAACCGTTTGCGGTTGTTCGAAAATTTCTTTCAGCATGAAATGTTCATATCCGCCTTTTTCAATCGCGGCCAGTTCAATATCCAGTTTCTGCACATAAGGAGTCAGTTTCTCATTCCCGAGGTTTTTTAAAACCAGTTCATCCGGTTTCACGATCGCCAGTTCATAATCATTTACATAAACCACTTCTTTGGTGTACTCGAGCATCGGGCTTGCATCGGAACCCAGGAAATGTTCTCCTTTTCCCACACCTATAACCAACGGACTTCCTTTTCGTGCTGCAATAATTGTTTCCGGATCATCTGCAGACATCAGCAGTATCACATAAGCCCCGGTAACCCTTTTCAAGGCCACCCGTACTGCTTCTTCCAATGAACACTCATTGTTTTTTTTAATTTCTTCAATAAAGTTGAGGAGTACTTCTGTATCGGTATCGCTTGAGAATGTGTAGCCTTTGTTGATCAGTTCCTGTTTAAGCTGATTGTAATTTTCAATGATCCCGTTATGGATCATGGCCAGCTGACCGGATGAAGACTGGTGCGGATGGGCATTACGATCACTTGGCTCACCATGCGTGGCCCATCGTGTATGACCGATGCCTATATGTGAATGAAGATTCTTGCCAATGATACTATCTTCCAGTTCGGCAACTTTGCCTTTTTTCTTATATACATTCAGTCCGCCGTTTTGCAGGGCTACTCCGGTACTGTCGTAACCGCGGTACTCCAGTCTTTTCAGTCCTTTGATAATAATAGGATATGCTTCCCTGGGCCCGGTATAGCCAACGATTCCACACATAAAGTTTGATGGTTTTTTGCGTCAATAGTATCGATTTCTAAACATGCAAACGTTTGACTGCCTGCATAAGTGTAAAGGTGCGAATTTAATTGTAGACGTCAAAAACTTAACGTATTAAAGAAGACTCCCGCTTAACATGCCATAGGCCACCGAAAAGTAAATAATCAAACCGGTTACATCCACCAGGGTGGCCACAAAGGGGGCAGAACTGACGGCAGGGTCGGCGCCTAGTCTTTTAAGCAAGAGGGGGAGCATACTACCGGAAAGGGTGCCCCAGAGAACTACACCGAGGAGCGTTACGGAAACAGTAACCCCGATCTGCCACCAGTAAATTCCATAAAGCTCAGGGTCAAAGGAATGCCAGGCATAGATCCGCAGGAAACCGATCAGGCCCAGTACGGTGCCCAGGAGTAATCCGGAAATGATCTCCCGCCGCATAACCCGCCACCAATCTTTGATCGTGATTTCACCAATAGCCATGGCCTGTATAATCAGAGTGGAGGCTTGAGAACCGCTGTTACCTCCGCTGGAAATAATCAGGGGAACAAATAAGGCCAGTACAACGGCTTTTTTTATTTCATCCTCAAAGAAAGCCATGGCCGTGGCGGTCAGCAGCTCTCCCAAAAACAGCACCACGAGCCATACGACCCTTTTTTTGAAGAGTTTCAGAATCGGAATCTCCAGGTAGGGTTCATTCAACGCGGCGGTACCCCCCATTTTCTGCATATCCTCGCTGAACTCTTCCTGGGTAACCCAAAGAATATCATCGATGGTTACAATGCCGAGCAGCTTATTGCTTTTACTGACTACGGGCAGGGCTACCCGGTTATTCATTTTAAATACTTCCGCGGCGGTTTCCTGGTCATTTTCCGGAAGGAGGGCAATAAATCGTTCATCCATCAGTTCGGCTACCTTTTTATCCGGTGGATTCAGGATGAATTCACGGATCCGGATATCATCAAGTAACTCTCCTTTGTCATTGATCACATAGATCACATTAATGGTCTCACTGTCCTTTCCGAATTTCCGGATCGTACTGAAGACCTCTTCAATTGTATTCCATGGATAAACATATACATAATCAGGAGTCATCAGCCGCCCGATACTGTTTTCGGGATAGCCCAGCAGGGATAGCGTTACTTTCCGCTCATCGGGATCCAGTAATTTGATCAGTTCACGTACCACATTGCTGGGCAGTTCTTCCAGGAAATCGGTACGGTCATCCGCCGGCAGTTCATTCAACAGGTTGGCCGTAGTATTGGCCGGCAGATCACGGATCACTGATTTCTGAATAGAGAGATCCAGGATTTTGAATACACTGGCGGCCCGGTGTACCGACATGTTGGCCACGATCTGACTCTGGAAATCGGGAAATTCATGCACCAGGAAGGCGACATCACTGATATTCTGGTCATCCAGGAAATCACGGATCTTCAGCCGGTCTTCGGTCTGAATGATGGATTCAAACTGTTCCAGTAAAGTGGGATGTTCCAGTTCCAGTGACATGGACCAAAAATACGAAGGGGGGCGCATACAGCCCTGTCAAATCTGCCGTGAAAATTACCCGTTTGTAGAGGATTGAATATTGCCGTACTTCGTACCGGTAAAAACCGGAAGCATATGATATTGCCTTTTTTGTTTATTGCCCCGACGGAAACCCGGGGCAGGGGTGTATACACTTCGGAAGATATTGAAGAAGGAGTGATGGTGGAAGTGTCGCCCGTGGTGGTCATGAGTATGGAGGAACGGAAACTGCTGGATCAGACCCTGCTGCATGATTATATTTTTGAATGGGGCGATAACAAGGATCAGTGCTGTATGGCCATGGGTTACGTACCGGTATATAACCATTCGTATACGAGTAATTGTGAGTATGGAATGGACTATGAGCATCAGCTTATCAGCATAACTGCGATAAGGCCCATTAAAGCCGGGGAGGAGCTGTTGGTAAATTATAACGGGGATTGGAATGATGCCACACCACTCTGGTTTGAAGTGAAATAAAAAAACCGGTCCGTAACTGCGGACCGGTTTTTTTAAATATAGTTAGTCAGTTACTGAAAACGAATTTGTCCGCGGATTTCGCCACCCGGGAATGCAGCCGTATGCAGATTTACATAATAAACCCCATTCAACAGGTCCTGTTCTTTTACCACCACATCATCTACTAACATTGAACCTTTATAGGAACCACAGGAAGTATTGCTGACAGTAGCACAGCGGGTGATAGCGGATGTAGAAAAGGTCTGAACAACCCCTGCGGCAAAACCGGTAGGAGCCAATCCGTGAATATGGGCAGCTGTTACAGATCCGGTTAAACCAGACCAATTAAAAGAGTAAGTAAGAATCTTTGAGCTACGGGTATAGGATACATCCAAAGTACCCAACCCGGCAGAATTAACCGCAGGAGTTTCCTGGGCGCCGGTCATTGGAATACCGGTTTTGGAAAAATCTGAAGTTTTTTTCAGTTCAGCGTCCGATTCACAGGAAGAAATCATAAACAGTGAAGCGACCATGAACAGGGGTAAAGCAGTTAGTTTCATCAATTTCATGATTACGTTATTTGGGGTAAAAATAAGGATTTTTTTGAATGGGCAATATTTTTACAAAATAAGCTAAAACCCTGTGGGTAAACTGTTTATTTCAGGCGATTTTTTATTTCCTGCAACTTCAATAAAGCTTCTACGGGAGTAAGGCGGTTAATATCCGTTTCTTCCAGCATCCGGCGGATTTCATCAAAGGTTTCGCTATGTGCATCAAAGATGGATAATTGCATTTTCGGGGTACTGATCTTCTTCAGGGCATCCCCGGTTTCTTCCTGTACGTGTTTGGTTTCCAGCTGCCCCAGGATTTCATTGGCCCGGTCGAGCAAGGCTGGAGGCATCCCGGCCATTTTAGCCACATGTATCCCGAAGCTGTGGGTACTGCCACCCCGGGCCAGTTTCCGCAGGAAAATGATTTTATTCCCGACTTCTTTATTGGTGACATGGAAGTTTTTGATCCGGGGACATTTTTCTTCCAGTTCATTCAGTTCATGATAGTGCGTGGCAAACAGTGTAATGGGCTGATGGGGGGAATTATGCAGATATTCAGCGATACTCCAGGCAATGGAAATACCATCGTAAGTCGAAGTACCTCTGCCGATTTCATCCAGCAGGATCAGGCTCCTGGAAGTGAGATTGTTAATGATAGAAGCCGTCTCATTCATTTCCACCATAAATGTGGATTCGCCTCCCGACAGGTTATCGGAAGCACCTACCCGGGTAAATATTTTATCGGTCAGGGGCAAACGGGCTTCGGCAGCCGGTACAAAACTTCCGGTATGGGCCATCAGAG
>CAZLRY010000023.1:0-2360 GCA_964561675.1 uncultured Chitinophaga sp. | reverse complement strand
AGGGGCAAACGGGCTTCGGCAGCCGGTACAAAACTTCCGGTATGGGCCATCAGAGTGATCAGGGCTGTCTGCCGGAGTAAGGCCGACTTACCACTCATATTGGGTCCGGTTAGAATGATAATCTGCTGGTTGTTTTTATTCAGTTCCACATCATTGCTGATATAGGTTTCGCCCACCGGCAGGTTACGCTCTATCACGGGGTGTCGTCCCTCCTTTACGATCCATTCATCACCGGTATGCAGTACCGGCTTTTTATATTGGTATTGGATAGCATTGTGGGCATGACAGGCCAGGCAATCCATAATGGCCAGCAGGTTGCCATTGGTTTGAACCGGTGCCAGGTAATCAAACAATTCATTGAGCAGGGCATCATACAATTCGGCTTCAATCCGTAAGATCTTTTCCTCCGCCCCGGTAATTTTTTCCTCATATTCTTTCAGTTCCGGCGTGATATACCGTTCCGCATTGGCCAGGGTCTGTTTGCGCATCCACTCGGGGGGAACTTTGTTTTTCTGCGAATTGGTGACTTCCAGGTAATAGCCAAACACATTATTAAAACCGATCTTGAGGGAGGCGATCCCGGTACGTTCGGCTTCCTTCACCTGAAGCCGGGTCAGGTACTCCTTGCCACTATAAGCGATCTGTCTCAGTTCATCGAGTTCGGGATGGACACCATCTCCGATAACTCCGCCCTTGGCGGCCAGTGCCGGCGGATTTTCATTGATCTCTTTAAAAATTTTATCAGCAATATAAGGACAGGGATTCAGGGCATCGCCCAGTCTTTTCAGGTATTCATTCTTGCAGGCCAGACAAAGTTGCTTGATCGTTTCCACCAGTTTTCATCCGCGGGCAAGTTGCATCACTTCACGCGGATTGATTTTCTTCATCGGGATTTTTGAAACCAGCCGTTCTATATCCCCGCATTGTTTGATGGGTTGGGTAAGTTTGTTACGGAGTTCGGTTTCACAGATCAGGAATTCCACTGTGTCGAGTCGCTCATTGATCTTCTGAATATCTTTTAAGGGGAAAACAATCCATCTTTTCAGCAACCGGGCACCCATCGGGGATACGGTATTATCAAGCACCCCCAGCAGGGTATGATTGCCTTCATGGCTTCCATATACCAGTTCCAGGTTACGGATGGTAAAACGATCCATCCAGAGAAAATCATCCCGGTCGATCCGTTGCAGGGAAACAATATGCTGAAGATTCGGATGCTCGGTATCTTTCAGATAATGGATGATGGCCCCGGCGGCCGTTAATCCGTTCTTCATTTCATCCACACCGAATCCTTTCAGGGAATGTGTCTGGAAATGTTTCAGCAAAGTATCGGATGCATAACCGGCATCAAAAATCCATTCGTCAAGGGTGTAGGTATAAACTTTGTTATTGAAATATTCTTTAAACTTCTTTTGCTGATGGCGCTGGAATACCACTTCCGCCGGTTTGAAACTCTGGATCAGTTTATCGGCATATTCGCGATCCCCTTCAGCCGTAAAAAACTCACCGGTTGATATATCGAGAAAAGCCAGACCAAACTGTTCATTTTCGGCAAAATGAATGGCGGCCAGGAAATTATTGCTATGATGTTCGAGCAGTTTATCATTGACCGTGGTTCCAGGCGTTACCATATCAGTTACCCCTCTTTTCACAATGCCCTTTGCGAGTTTGGGATCTTCCAGTTGGTCACAGATGGCCACCCGGTGACCGGCTTTAACCAGCTTATGGAGATAGGTATCCAGGGAGTGATGGGGAAAACCGGCCAGTTCAGCAGAAGATGCGGCCCCATTGTTTCGTTTGGTCAGCGTAATGCCCAGGATACGTGAAGCTAAAACGGCATCCTGCCCAAAGGTTTCGTAAAAATCCCCGACCCTGAATAATAGAATCGCATCCGGGTATTTCTGTTTAATAGCCCGGTGCTGCTGCATCATTGGAGTTTCGGAACCTGCTGATTTCGCCATATATAAGTCCCCGCCCGGCAGTTATAAAGCTATCCCCGGCAGGGGGCGACAAAAATAAGGAACTGTTTATGTAAGAACCGGCCTTTCCGCATCTGTTGAAAAAAATAAAGCAGTCATGAACAAACTTATCACCCTCACCGGGTTGCTTCTTTCCGGCACCCTTTTAAACGCCCAGGGCCTCCCCACCGATACGGTTCGGGTGGATGCCACCATCAATAATGCCACGGTTTACTTTGGTTATGGGGCCGAACTGACCCATGAAACCAAGGCCCGGGTGGATGGGAATACTAAAATCATTGTTATCAGTCAGCTCAGTACCAGTGCGGATCTGAATAGTCTGCAGGTGAGTGTACCCGAAGATGTGGCCTTACTATCACAGCGGTACAGCGTGTTTTACCC
>CAZLRY010000022.1:0-19338 GCA_964561675.1 uncultured Chitinophaga sp. | reverse complement strand
ACCGAGGAGGCGGCAATAATACCGGCCAGACCCTTTTTCTCTGTTTGAAAACTCATGCTTGTTTGTTTTAGGTATTATAGAAAGATTTGTGTTTGCAGGATCATTTCACCTTTGGAGCCGTTACGTACCGGATCGCCCCCTACAGATTTATAAACCGGGCGGGTACTGTATTGCAGGGTGATTTTGGCATTATGCCCGTTGATCAGGTAGTTCAAACCGAGATCAATCTGGCCTGAACTTTTTCCGATGCGGTCAAAATTTTTATAAGTGAATGTGGTGTATGGCATAAAAGCGGTTCCGTTTTTCAGTTTAGGTAACAGGTAGCCCAGTTGAGTATACCAGATAGTACCCGTACCAATGGTTGGCTGGGCATTTCCGCCTCCGGCCCAGCTGGCATCGGGGTTGGCCGATACCGCCTGGGTGCTGGGATGTAAATTAAGTATGCCAATATTGCGCAGGTAATTGTTTCCGTAATCTGACTTGTAAAATACAGAATATGCGTTGAGTGCCGTGCCTTTCTTTTTATTCAGAGGCATATCCATATACACATCCAGTCCGAAATTTCGTTGCGTAAACTCTTTTGGTGATGAGGACGTGGTGGCTTTACTGGCCGTGGCACCTTTATGACTGTACCAGCCTGCCCCGATATTCAATACTTTTTTGCTTCCCAGGTAGGTGCCTACAAAAAACGGGAGCACATTGCTTTCCTTATCCCAAAGCATATAATTGAAATAACCACCGGTACTCCATTTTTCATTGATCACATTAACCGCGTTTGCAGAACTAACGGACGACAGTGCCGAACCAAATGCAAAGGGTTTGTTGAGATGCAGGCGGTAATCCAACCGGCCCAGTTGCCCTTTGGCATACACGCCAAGCTGACGGGCAAACTGATCCGTTGTTTCAATATTGTACCAGTTGAAAATGGGGGCATCGATGGTCATAAAGTTTAAGGTACTATGACTGCTGAAGCGGGATACCCCGTTCCAATAATGAAGACCGGTACCGATATGCAGTTTAACCGGCTTTACGGCAAACTCCGTCCAGGCATCATGAATATATAATTGCGGACGTTTTCCTCCCTGACCGGTGGCACTGGCACCCGTACCCAATGAACCGGCGGATCCGCCATTGATAAAACTCTGGTTATTGATGCCCCAGTGACTGATGATCATAAACCGGGGTGATACCTGGGCCTGTATCAGGAAACGGGAACGGCGGATGGACATATCGGTGGCCGATTTTTGCGGTTCTCCATTTACATCCAGGGTACCCGGATTATTACTGGTGTGGGATATCCACATCTGGTGCCAGGTGATCAGCCGGATAAACTTGGTTCCTTTTTCATCCAGTTTCATCATCATGGGTTTGTAGCTGTGGTCAACCCCGGGATTGGCATTTCCCTGGGCCAGGAGTGACCCGGCACATAGAATGGTTAAAGCAAGAGCAATCGTTTTTTGAAGCATGGCAGTGCGTTTGAGTTTGACAAGGCCAAATTCAAAAAACTATTCACCCCGTTCAAAACCGGAGTATACTGCTGCTAATTACTATAGTTTTCAGAGTGCATTTTTACGGAAGCGCTCCCATTTGATCACCATAAATTTATCGCCCAGCTCGGTGATCATGCAGCCTGAACTTTTCAGACTGTCCTTTTCTTTGAAATACTCTATGAGCTCCGTATGGTTTAATACTTTATAGGTGGGACGGTATTCATAGTTTTCCGGGGCTTTGATATTATATTTTTTTACCCAGTTCATCACCGATACGTGACTGATGCCGAGTATACGTTCAATCTCGCGGTAAGTCACGCCCTCGATATACAACTGAAGCGCCTTGATCACGTAATACGGATCGATGTTTTTTCCTTCTTTGAGTACCGTAAAAAAATAATGGCAATCTTTGCAACGGAACCGTTGTCTTCCTTTGACAATACCGCTTTTAATGAGCGTTTCGCTCTTGCATTTGGGGCAGGCAATCTGTTTCATAAAAAGGACAAAAACCGGTCAGCTATACCAGTTTAGCATAAATATACCTATTTAGCAAATAAAAAACAAGACCACTGTTGATCTTTCTTTACTTTTAGTCCATCAAAAAATGATGGCTATGTCATACCCCTACCAGATTAAAAGTGCAGCACAATATCAGGATGCCTATAAAAAAAGCAAGGAGGATCCGGAAGGATTCTGGAGTGAGGTGGCGGAAGGATTTTATTGGCGGAAGAAATGGGACAAAGTGCTGGACTGGAATTTCCGTGAACCCAAAACAGAGTGGTTTAAAGGGGCAAAGCTGAATATCACCGAAAACTGTATTGACCGTCACCTGGAAAAAATGGGGGATAAGCCCGCCATTATCTGGGAACCCAATAATCCGGAAGAGAGAACAAGGGTGGTTACGTATAACCGTTTACATAAGCGGGTTTGCCAGTTTGCCCAGGTATTAAAAAATAACGGGGTGAAGAAAGGTGACCGGGTCTGCATCTATATGGGAATGGTTCCGGAACTCGCGTATGCGGTTTTGGGTTGTGCCCGTATCGGCGCCATTCATAGTGTGATCTTTGGTGGCTTCTCCGCACAGAGTATTGCTGACCGGCTGTATGATGCGAATGCTGAATTCATTGTTACTTGTGATGGCGCTTACCGTGGCAATAAAGATATTCCCCTGAAAAGTGTGATCGATGATGCCCTGATCGGCAACCGGACCGTAAAAAAAGTAATTGTCTACACCCGTACCCGCACACCTGTCTCCATGATCAAGGGCCGCGATGTGTGGTGGGAAGATGAAATGGAACATGCCGAACACCAGGTGGAGCAGGAAGGAAAGGTTTCTTTCCCCGCGGAAGAAATGGATGCCGAGGATCCCTTATTTATTTTATATACATCTGGCTCAACCGGCAAACCCAAGGGGGTGGTGCACAGTTGTGCCGGCTATATGGTATATACTGCCTACTCTTTTGTAAATGTGTTTCAGTACGAACCCGGCGATATTCATTTCTGCACAGCCGATATTGGCTGGATCACCGGGCATAGTTACATATTATACGGCCCGCTGGCAGCCGGTGCCACCACGATGATGTTTGAAGGAATTCCTACCTGGCCCGATGCAGGACGCTTTTGGGATATCATTGATAAGTACAAAGTCAATATACTTTATACAGCTCCTACAGCGATCCGTTCCCTGATGGGATTTGGCCTGGGTCATGTTCACGGTCATAAACTCGACAGCCTGAAAGTACTGGGTACAGTGGGCGAACCAATCAACCAGGAAGCCTGGAACTGGTATGATGAGAATATCGGAAAAGGAAAATGTCCGATCGTTGATACCTGGTGGCAGACGGAAACAGGGGGTATTCTGATTTCGAATATGGCAGGCATTACACCGGCAAAAGCCACGTATGCCACACTTCCTTTACCTGGTGTGGATCCGATGCTGGTGGATGAAAGCGGAAAAGAGATCGAGGGAAATAATGTAAGCGGGAATCTGTGCATCAGGCACCCCTGGCCATCCATTATCCGCACTACATATGGTGATCATGAACGTTGCCGCCTGAATTATTTCTCTGCATATCCTGAATTATATTTCACGGGAGATGGTGCTTACCGTGATGAGCTGGGTAATTACCGCATTACCGGCCGGGTGGATGATGTATTGAATGTGAGCGGACACCGGCTTGGCACTGCCGAAGTGGAAAATGCGATCAATATGCACGCCGGGGTGGTGGAAAGTGCGGTCGTGGGTTATCCGCATGATATCAAGGGACAGGGAGTTTACGCCTACGTCATCTTTGAACATGTACATGGAGATGAAAACCTGACCCGCCAGGATATCCTGCAGACTGTAACCCGCGTGATCGGTCCCATTGCCAAACCGGATAAAATCCAGTTTGTACCCGGATTGCCCAAAACAAGAAGCGGTAAGATCATGCGGCGTATCCTGCGAAAGATCGCGGAAGGGGAAATGGAGAACCTGGGCGATACGTCCACCTTACTGGATCCGGGTGTCGTGGACGAGATTAAAAAGGGTAAACTCTGAGCCAGTTGCCCCTGTTTTTTCTGCTGGTTATAAAAAAGAAGGTAAATAGTCGTTTCTGTGGCGGGTAAAAATTATTTTTGGCGGATAACGCTTGCCGGAAACAGCACCTTATGAAAGAAACAAAGTCCAGCCGCCGCTTACCCGCCTTGTTCCGTTGGATCGGATGGGTCCTGCTTTTCCAGTTGGTGCTGATTAATATCAGTGCCGCCATCTATGCTCACCGGCTGACCCATTTTTATAATGATCCCTCTTTACAGGGCAGTCATTCTTCGGGGAATATTTTCCGTAAAACGTGGAAACTATTTACCGGACCAAAATTTCCAAAATCAGTTATACGCCAAACACCTTCCTTTTCCTACGATACGGTACGTTTAATGCGTTCCAACGGAAACTGGGTGGATGCCTGGTATGGCGAACCAGATTCCCTGGCCCGGGGCACAGTGATCATGTTTCACGGATTGAGTGCCAGTAAAAGCTATATGGTTCGGGAAGCCGCTACTTTCCGGCTCATGGGTTACCGGGTGATGCTGGTAGATCTGAGGGCGCATGGAAACAGTGACGGGCAGAACACCAGCATCGGACGGAAGGAAACGGAAGAAGTGCAACTGGCTTATAATTATATTCAGTCAAAAGGGGAAAAATCCATTTTCTTATGGGGTGTATCGATGGGAGCAGTAGTAGTGGCCCGTTCAGTGGCGGTTGGTGCGGTTCAGCCTGCAGGAATCATTATGGAATTGCCATTTGAATCATTGCAGTCACATCTCAAAGCCAGGGCCCGTGTATTAGGCTTTCCTCAGCAACCATTTGCATTTCTGGTAACCGGATGGATCGGCATTGAAAGTGGTTTCAATGGCTACAGACATTCCACGGTGAACTATGCGAAGAAAATCAATTGCCCGGTTTTGCTGCAATATGGCGCAAAGGATACATATGTATTGAAGTCAGAAATTGATGGGATTTATAAAGCCATTCCCGGAAACCATAAAAACCTGGTGGGGTATGAAGAAGCAGGTCATGAATCCCTGCTAATGGTAGATCCGGAACGATGGAAAGAGACAACAGGTTCTTTCCTGTTGCAAAATCAACGTCAGGGTTAATCGTTGCTTATTTGCGTATGGTGACCTGGGTTCCCGATCCGATATACTGGTACAGGTCCTTTACATCCTCATTCTTCATGGAGATACAGCCAAGGGTCCAGTTCTTATAGCGGTCAATCACAAAATCTTCGTGTGGCCAGACGCCATGTATACCAATACCGCCACCGATTTTTGCATTGGCAGGTATTTCACCGGTTTGTTTCCGCCGCTTGAATTTTTCGATACTTTCTTTCGTGGGATAATCTATTGCCAGAAACCGGCACCATTTATCATGCACCCTTTTGGTGGTGATCCGGAAACTGCCTTCCGGTGTGTTTTTATCCCCTTCCATTTTTTTATCCTCAAGACTGTTATTCCCGAATACTACCGGGTAGGTGGCATACCAGCCCTCTTCGTCATATACGGTAAGTTCATAGTCTGATTTATCGATCATAATGGACACCCGTCCAACAGGACCAGCATTTGCCGAGAACCGCTTATTGTTGGTAATCGGCCTGGAGCTGTGATAATCTGTTGCCGTAAGGCTGCTGCCCAAAAATGCGGAAAGAAGAAATACGATTTGTTTCATGTCCATTAGTGTTTTCAATAAAGCCGGTTGTAACCCGCCACCTGGTGGGAGCAGCATTGATTCCATGGCTTTAAAAGAATAAAAGGTGGTCCGTCCTACCGTTCAAACGGAGTGCCAGATTTTTTATTTTCCGGTGGTGGATAACTATAGTACCCGTCTGTTTCAATTTAACAGCCCGTTTAGAAAATCTACGGGGCCTTTTACCCGGTAAACCTGCTTAGGAAAATAAAAAAACCGGCCTGGGAACAGGCCGGTCGTGTATGAAGATGAGAAATTGTTTACCAGTTGCTGAAGCGGAAACCCAGGGTATAGGGGGTCATATCCAGGCTCTTATCCCACATGTTTTTCATCGCATAGCTGCCATAGAGCTTTACAGGACCGAGTGATAATTCGCCGATATAAGACAATTTGAAACGTTCCAGGTCAAAATCACTTCTGACTTTATTCTTGTCGCCATCCACTTTTGTTTTAAAACGGGCAGAATACATATAGCCGGCACTTACGCCTCCGCTGATCCCAAACCCGTTTTTACGGTTCGGGGTGAAATTGATGTTCAGCATGATGGGTACGGTCAGGTAGTCCACGGCCAGCTTAACCTTTTTAATGGAATTGGGGCCTTCGCTGATCAGGGTGGGGTTTTTCGAAAACAGGATCTTGTCGTTTTCGAAATGATAGTTATTCAACTCCAGTCCCATCCCGTATTTCAGGTTCAACACATGTTTGGCAATATTCAGTTTTTGCATGAAGAACCAGAGATTCACATTGCGTGATTTACCGGCCCTGGCTACCAGGTCGTCTTTGGTAATACCGCTGGCGGTAAAGCCGTCAAATGCGGAATTTACATAATTGGAATTGTCGGTGTAGTTGGAGAAACCGATATCCACGATCCACCAGTTGGTACTGAGGTTGGTTGGTTTTTCCACACGACGGTTGCGCATCCGGTATTCACGGGCATGTATAATTTCACGGTCTTTGCTACCGGCTTTACGGATAATGACCATCCCGCCAATACGGATCGTGTCATCCTGGGGTGCTTTTGCAGGAGCTACTGTGCTATCTGTTTGCGCAAAACTGGCAAGCGTCATAGTAATAGCCATACAGAAAGTAAAAATCCTTTTCATGTTATTTGTTTTCTTCGATTAATAATGTTTTTTGAAGATCATCCGTCGCCATCTGGGCCCGGATTATTTTAACTTGATTGCCAAACTGCCAACCAGTAACCGGTTGTCCTGATCGGTCGGGTCAATGTTGGTTCGTTTCTCAAAAGTCCGTGTCACCTTCCGGAAGAAGCCACGGAGTTTGTTTTTCTTACCATCATTATCTTCTATCTCAGGAGTCTGTTCATCAGGGTTGGCAACTGCGAAATCAATACCCGGTTTTATATCAGGCGAAGAACCTGTATTATTTGTTACATCTGTTTTTGTTAAAATGCCTTTAGGATTATTATTTTTTGGAACAGACTGTACAGCTACAGCATTTTGACTTGTGACAACATTCGGATTATAAACCGGCTCAGGCAGATTATTACTCTTGTTATCGGGCTGATGGCTGGCCAGTGCATCCTTTTTATCAGGTAGCGGTTGGTTATTGGTCGGCTGGACGGTTTGTTTCACCTTCCGGTCTGTGGGTGTAATATCAGTGCTGTTAGTTGCCAGATTGCTTTCCTGCACCTGAAGGCGGTGAGCCGTATCCTTTGTTACAGCGAGTTCTTCCTTGCTGTTTTCAGGCCGAATAGGAGCGGGTGATTTGATCTGCTCTTTGCCCGGTATTGACCCGGCAACGGCTGCTTCATCGGAACGACGGCTGAGCATCCATACGGTACTCAGTCCCAAACCCAGGATCAGAATAGCTGCAGCTGCTCTCCACCAACGTACCGGAAGGGCCCGTACTTTCTCTTCGCGGCGGTAAAGCGAAGCTTTATCCGGGAATTCAACCGCTTCCGGTTGCAGACGGGTAAAACGCAACAGGTCCAGTTCTTTCTTCACGGCCAGGTTTTCCGAAGCGAATTGCTCCACAGCCGCAACCTGTGCAGGATTCAGTTCTTTATCAATATAGAGATGGAGATATTCTTCGTAGTTGGTCAAATTCACCAACGAATCAGCCTGTCCTTTCAGTAATTCCTCTTTTCCGGAGAAAACAATATCCGTGTCCGGGGTGAATTTATATTGCAGCAACAGGTCCAGTTCTTCTTTCAAATCAGGATGCAACTGCACAAAAGCCTCCACCACCCCGCGCTCTGCCTGCGTCAGTTCATTATCCATGTAAAGGATAAAGTATTCTTCGTAGTTATTTCGCGTGATGTTCATTTGTTCAGTATTTCTTACATGTTGGTGTTTTCACCAACATGTCTATATGACGTTCTCCATCTTCACCAGATACTCCTTCAATTGAACCCTTGCCCGGTGCAGGTATACTTTTACCTGGCTGGGGTTAAGGTTCATGATCTGTCCGATTTCTTCATAATTATAACCTTCATAATCCTTGAACAGCACCAGCGAACGTTGTGTTTCGTTCAGCCGGTTCAGTGCTTCATTCAGGATCTTCTTTAAATTATTCGCCTGTTTATTCTCTACTTTTAATTCCTCCCCAAATTCCTCCCGCAACTGTATCCGTTTTACTTTCCGGATATGATCGATCATTTGATGATAGGCCACTGTAAAAAGATAGGACTTGCATTTTGAGGCATCCACATCGTCCCGGTTGCGCCACATTTTTTCAAAAGCTGTTTGCACCACATCCCGTGCATCCTCCTCATGCCTGAGATTCTTCAGGATGAAGCGGTACACATTATCTGCGTACTGGGTTACACATTCATTATATTCTTTCTCGGTCATAAACAGCCTGGTGTGTGGTAAAGGTAATAATCATTGGTGCTGTACAGATAGTACGTTTCAAGGGAAGTATTGTTACAGCCGGGCATAAAAAAATCCGGATCTGGGACCCGGATTTGTATATAAGTAATTTATTATCAATTAATTAATCGGAGATACGAGGATGAACTGGCGGGAGAGGTTTTCCAGCATCAGGTCATCAGATGTGTTATTCCCCGGCTCGGAACAGGCTGTTTTTTCTAAACAGGGTGCTGGAGCGGGTGCTGGTGTTTCAACCGGACGCGTGGGAATGCTTAAAATCAGGACAGTAGATAATAATAAAAGGGCAAAAGGTATAAAGGAAAACCTTGAATTCCGTTGCATGGTGATGGTTTTTGAGTAGGACGAAGGTAAACCCGGGTATGTTACAGGTTTGTCAATTTTTTTCAGTTTGTCATTTTATATTATATGGACCAACCCTTTGTGAGCAGTGGTTATAACGGACTAATTTGCTGTATACCCTTACTGTTTACTGACAACCGGTATCTTTTCAGTTCTTTTTGTTCATCATTTATCTTCTCCACCACGATATTGATGTAATATAATTTTTCGCCATAAACTACGTCAAATCCATGCTCAGGATCCGGACAAAAAAGCGGAAAATCGGCATTATCCATATTCCTCATCAGTTGAAGCAGGTTGAGCCGGATAATTGAATTAATTCCGGAAATGGAGTAATCACTGGTGGTATCCAGTTTTTCCCGGTTGATATACATGCGGGTCCTGAACAGTAACACTTTTTCTTTATTGGTCGGATTGTTCTGCTCAAAAAATTCTGCATTGTTCCGGCATTTAGTAATGGAATCGGGTACTTTATTGATGGAGATAAAGTCCATACTCTCTTTGGCCCAGCCGATATCTTTCCGGTTTATATTCATGGAGATTTTGTGGTCATAATACCTGGATCCCATTTTATGGGCAAAATAATACCGGGCAAAATCTTTGATCCGGTCTTTAAGCATATAGCTCACTACCAGGGCTACAAACAAGGGCATGGTATAATTGCCAAATTTCTGTTGTACCGAAAACGCGATCACCGTAGCAAAGACCATGGAAATTCCAGCGGCCAGGCTATAGAGAAGCTGCTCGGTTACCACCCCGTCTTTACGTTTATCGATATTCAGAAATAAATGGCTTTCCGCATATTTCTTCAACATACCCAGCCGGTATACCAGCTCATTGTTGGCGTCCCTGTTTTCTTTTCCGGCAATGGGAAATTTCTTTTCTTTCTTATAGTTGATTTCTTTGTTTACAAATTCTGTTAAGTCCGCTTTGTACTGTTTAAAAATCCGGGCATCTCTTTTGTCGAGTCCCTGCATCAGCCGGAATGTATGGTATTCAATCGTATTGCTCATAAACTCATCCCCGAACCGGAAATAATCCATTAGCTTTTTATCAATGGTGGGGACATTGATAATACGGTACAGATCCCTGTATTTGCCGGTGATCACCTGGTTGAAATGCTGAAAATTATATGCCAGGTAATCCAGATCTGCTTCAGGAGCCTGGAGTATATGGGCAATTTCTTCCCGCAGGGAACTTTTGAGAATGGAAAGAAACATTTTTATCTGGTACTCGAAATCGGCGATATGGGTCCGTGTCCGCTGTGAAGCCAGGTTGTTAAAGGATTTCTCCAGGAAGATAAATGCCGAATGGTCACCTTCGGCCAGGTCACGGAGTATATATACCGGGGTGATCAGGCGGATATTCGATTTCATATCCCGGTAAAAATCATCTTTACTGTAGGTAAAGCGATTGATGTCAAGACTATTGGGGATATACATCCAGAAATTAAGCGAGAAAAAGTTGTGTTTCTGTTTTTTTCGGGCCACAAAGCCAACCTTTATCTCTGCCGAATTTTTATCGTGAATTTTTACAATTTCATCAATCATTTGAGCAGGTTACTTGAATTAGAAAAATACCCCGTTACTGGTATAACCCAGCCAGCGGAGTACGGTTTCGCCCCATATTATGATCATAAACCAGCTGATCACCATCATCGTGAATCCGAATTTAAAAGAGTCGCTCATACTATATTGATTCGTGGTATAGAGCAGCGCGGATGGTTTACTGTTAAATGGTAATACATACACATGTTCAATTAGCAAAGCCACCGGAAAAGCAAGACTCATTACCGGGTAGCCAAATTTCTGGGCAATGCCAATAGCCATCGGAACAAAGATCAGGGCCCGCATGGTCTTCGACTGAAAAAAGATAGCACTGAAAAGCATCAGAAAAGTCAGCCCCAGGTAGAGAACCCAGAAAGGAGTGGCTTTTGAAATACCAAAATAGCCAAATAAAGCATCTACCAGGGTTGCCGGCAGATCAGTGGCTTCCAGTCCTGCACCCAGCGTGTAGGCACCGGCAGAAAATAACATCAGGTGCCAGGGTATATCCACGTCATTCCACTTCACCACACCGACCCGGGGTAGCAAAGCCACTACGGCACCAAGAAAAGCGACGGCTGTTTGGGAAATTCCGTGTTGTTTATCGGTAGCCCATAAAGCCAGTACGGTGATGAAAATGAAGATCGACTTGTATTCGTTCACGGTCATTTTGCCCAGCTTCAGATACTCCTCTTTCAGGCGTTGCATTCCGCCTTCGATCTGGGGCCGCTGTTCTTCTTTTTTCATCGGGAATATAACCCTCGTACCCACCACCCAGCCAATCAGAATAAGGATAATACATAGCGGGAAAGCGGCGATAAACCAGTCCTGGAAACCAAAAAGTGACTGGCCCAACGCACCGGCAATTAATGATCCGGCGAGCAGGTTGGCCCCGGAGCCGGTAATAAATCCGCTGGCGCCGATATTGATCTGGAAAAGATTTTCCAGTACAATGCTCCTTCCGAAATTATTCCGATGATCGGCCGTAGCCCCATAGATGGCGGCGATGACCATGAAAATTGGCAGCAGAATGGTGGCTTTGGCGGTAGTGGCGGAGATGAACACCGACAAAACAATATTAATGACAATAAAGCTGAAGAAAATCCAGGTAGCGTTTTTCCCGAATTTCAATACAAACCATAAGGCAAAACGCTTGGCGGCTTTAGTGGTTACAAGCATACTGGCCAGGATAAAAGAAAGGATATTCAGCCACATCACCGGATGCCCGAGCTGGGCATAGGCCAGGTTCTCTGTGGTTACGCCGGTCAGCACCATGGCAATGACTACAATCAGGGACGTTAAATAATTGGGGATGGCTTCAGTGATCCATAATATAATGGAGGCCACAAAAATGCCCAGCATCGCATAATTAATCCGTGAAAAATTCTCAGCACCAATCTCTTTCAGCCGTTTGAGACTGTCATCCCGCAACACTTCAGTTTTGATCTGGTTCAGGAAGGAAATGTCAACAAAGTAATAAATGAGAATAAAACTGAGTATCGCCAGTGGCCCTCCCAGCCATTCCATCCATTTCTCTACGCCCTTCTTCTCCATCTTTTTCAGCTTCTCTACCCGGTAATTATTCATATCCAGCGGGTCAAAGGCTTCGGGGTTGTATCGGGGATCTGTTGTATTCATGTGGAGCAGGTTATGCAGTAATGTCCGTTATATCTTTAGTTTTACCTTGAATAATTTTGAACTCTGGTCGCAACCGATCCAGGCGGTTTGGTTGGCGCGATCAATCACCAGGGCTTCGGCTTTCGGCACAAAATCAATTTCCTGAGAGGCTAACACGTTTCCGTTCAGTGTGCAATGAAAAAGTAATTGCTGCTGACTGTCGCAGATCCATAAACTGTTATCACTGGCGTCAAAAAAAATATCCGACAGGTAGCTGGCAAAATCAACCAATATTCGTTGGACTTCCGCCTGGCTTGCCAGCGCATATTTGATCAGCAGGGTAGGAGATTCCTGGTTCACGATATACAGTGTATCCTGGCCGTATGCCAGACCTTCAATTCCTTTATTGCTCACTCCGCCCGGAATATTAATATGGGTCACCAGGTTCAGCGAGGACTGATTGGGTGTTAGCCCATATAAATTCATTGAAGATTCATCAGCGACAAACAACCGGTTATTTACCGCATCCAGGGTGATGGCTTCGAAATCATATTGACCCGTAACCGATAGCTGGCGGATGGTTGAACCGTCCGTATTTATTTCATAAATACTTCCCTGGTCACTGATGGCATAGAAACTGGATTTAGTGGCTGAAAAACAAAGACCGGAGAAACCGGATATTCCGGTATTGTATTCCTCATATTCTTTATCCTGAGGTCCATTACCCCTGTTGTCTTTCCGGCAGCCGGAAACCAGTAATATACTTACCGCTCCTGATATCCATATGGCGCTGTTCCATTTCATAGTGACAGTTGAATAAAGCAGCCGGCCGGTCTTTTCCGGAATGACCGGCCGCTTTATGGATTACCTGAAACAATTACCATTTTGTAAATGGATTTTTCATGAGCATCGAGTTATAATACTTCACATCACCGGTCACTTCTTCACCCAGCCAGGCTGGCTTTTCAAAATGATCATTCTCGGCCTGTAATTCCACTTCCGCCACCACCAGTCCCTGGTTTTCACCATAAAACTCATCTACTTCGAATGTGTGATGGCCGGCTTTTACTTCATAGCGGGTTTTGTCGATCACCCCGGGTTCACAGATATTCAGCAATTCTTCCACTTCACTTACGGGGATCTCTTTTTCCCATTCATACCTGGATGCGCCGGAGTCATTTCCTTTTCCCTTGATCGTAATAAACCCTGCTTTTCCCTTGATCCGTACCCTTACTGTTCTTTCCGGCACTGATGAAAGATAACCCTGGGTGATGCGGGTCTCTTTGGCCGCTTCAGTTTTAAATGCGTCGGAGGTAACAAGGAATTTTTTTTCTATTTCCTGAGCCATAGTAGTATTTTTTTTAGTTAGCTAATGGTTGACTGATCATGCCGGTTACACGTTTGATGGCCTGGAGATAATTGATATTCTCCACCCCGTCCAGACCGATATCGGCCACCGTTTTTTTGATGTCTTCCACTTCAGTTGATTCCGAGTTAATGGTCACGACTTTAGCCCCGTTGATCAGTACATTCCCCACTTCACAAATGGTGTTATTTACCATATAGCCAAAGCGTTGTTTATGTACCCTTACCGCCTGCAGATCGGGGTGAGCATTGATCATGCCGATAAATTCATCATAACTGTAGGTTTCTTTATCCAGCACCGGTGCGGTTACCTGAAAAGCCGGAAACACTTCTTTCAAAAGTACTTCTGCCGCTATCGGGAAACTGCCTTTCATCAGCGGATTCCATTGCTCCATCCCGTCTACCGTCTGCACAAAAGTTTTTATATCCATTTTGCCATCCCGGATCTTGGTATTGTTAATGTCATTCTTCCGGGACAGAATATAGATCTCATCACTCTGACGTTCCCATACTTTTTCAGGTACCGGCATAGATAACCGGGCCATTCGTTGTGCCGCCTTTTCAAAATCCTGTCCGAAAGAACGGAATTCAAACCGGGGTTTGGAGATTTCTCCAATCTTTAATTCTTCTTTACTCATTGTAGGCTTTTTTATTTTTAAATCAATACAGTAAAAGGCTCCGGGGAATTCCCCGGAGCGGATTTGTTTATAAAGCCGGGATATCACCAGTGGATGCGCCATTCACTTTCCCCGGAGTTTGCAGGGCCAACTTCCAGGTACCTGTGGCATTGGGAACACGGCTGTATGAGTCGGTTGCGGGAATGGCGGAAATAGTAACACCCCAGGGGGCTGCGCCTCTCGTAAATAAACTCACTGAAGTGCCATCAGGTTTTACCAGTTCCAGTGATAAGGTTTGTTTGGCAGACATACCATCGCCAACTGTGCCAATGATGAGGGCAGCAGGATCAGCCGTTGCGGTGTATCCGCTGCATTTGATGATGCCATAGCCATTTGCCGGTAAAATAGTCGCGGCGGGTACTGACCATGGTGTGCCGTCGGGATTTTTCAGGGAGACAGTGTTTTTAAGAATGACCATGCCGGAAATATTAACCGGAGCGGCTGAGTTATTGAAGAGTTCTACAAACTTGGTATTCCCGTCAATTTCGTTCAGTACAATAGCGGCATAATTCGGGGGAATGGCTCCAACCTTGTAGGTTTTTTCTGCAGAACTGTTTTCAATTCCACCGGTAGTTTTTGCCCCTACATATAAAACGATGGTGGTTTGGTCAACCTGCTTGGGGATACTGCCGGAATACGAATTGCTGGCTCCGGCCACCATGGGTACAGATAGGGCCGTACCGCCATTTACTTTATAGAATAGGGTTACCGCTTCAATTCCTTTTACAGAAGTAACAGTGGCGGTGACGTTTACCACATCGTCAGGAGTTACCGTCGACGGGGTGAAGGCCACATTGCTGATCGTGGCCGGTCCATTATATATTTCATCCTTTACGCAGGAAGAAGCGAATAAAGCCAGTCCGATCAGGCTGCTTATAAAATAGGTAAGTTTCATATAAGTTGTTTTACAGGATTATTAAAAGTTGATTTCAAAACGCACCCCCATCATTCCATAATCTTCACCGGCTGTTCCATTCGCATCGGCTACTTTGGTGGGATCTTTGGTCAATGCACCTGCGAGATCATATCCGACGAATAATTTCTTTTTTCCACTGGCATAACGGTCATGATTGACATAACTGTAATTGATCTGGAAGCGCACATTCTTTGCGGCATAAATATTAACACCGGCTGTATAAGCTTCAGCAGCACCACCAAAAAGAGCGGGGTCGTTCATATCAATATTGTCATAGCGGAAGGCCAGTTCCATATCTCCCCATTTTTTACCCCGGTATGGCTGACTGAATTCGGCTTCTGTATGGTTGTAAAACTGGCGGCCTCCGAATAAAAGACAGGCAGCCTGGGCGTAGAATCCATTAAAATTCAGGGTGGAGAGATTGTTATTCCGGATTACTTTACTTCTGATATACTCGCTCTGGAAACCAAACCCTTTAAAATAGCCGGCTATTTCAATATTGTTGAGTACGCTGTGATTTACATTCGGAATAATATCAGTATCCAGGTATTTTTTTCGGTTGATACTGCTCAACGAGCGGGTGCTGTATCTTAATCCGCCGTATTCGGCGGCCTCTACACTGGTTTTGGGCTGACGGTAAGAAGCGGCATAAGCCAGGTGTCCGCCAAAATCTTTGTCGGCTTTGGTCGGTTGCAGGGCAAATTTACCGGTGAAGGATACGCCTTCATCACGGCCATAATCCTTATTGTTATCTTCTACAAAAGTTCTCATTTCCGCATCTTCCACTTCCTGGAAGAATACACCACCGGCTGCCAGAAAATGGGTGCCGCTATAGGAAGTTTCCCAACCCACATGGCGGGAAGGAGTGAACGCAGTCACCACCATCGCCCTTTCCAGAAAATTGAGGTAACGGGAGGAAGAAGTCTGGGACATCGAGAAACGCTCTTTGAAATTACCCACCCTGGTGGCCAGACCGTTTCTGAAATCATACTGAATGTAGGCATCATTCAGTTCGAGTATCCCGTTGGAAAAATCAAGATCGATTTCCCCATACCAGTTCTTGGTCAGATTGGTCTTGGCCGCAAACCGGGCCCGGCGAATCGATACGCCATTACCGATCGGGTTCATCGTTTTATTGGAGAATATCTGACCATCTACCTGCACCCTGATATCAAACCAAAGCCGGTAGTCCTGGTCTTTTGATTCAAAAACTAAAATGCCGTTTCTGTTCTCCACATCCAGCGGAGAACGGCTGACCAGCCTGCCGTATTGGTTAAACCGGTCCTGCCTGCTGGTGTCCTGGGCAATTGCCATATGCATGGATAAAAGCACTGCCACGATAATCAATATTCGTTTCATGGTATCTGTTTTAGGTGTTAAATTGTTTTTATGAATTGTGTCAGATTTATTTCTTTTTTCAGGTCAAATTTTTTTCTTAAACGGTACCTGGCTATTTCAACACTTTTAGTTGAAATATTCAGGAGCGGGGCAATTTCTTTACTGGAGAAACCAACCCGTAACAGTAAAGCGAGTTTACGTTCCTGGGCAGACAGGTGGGGTGATAGCTCCGTGAGCCGGGAAGGGAATTCGTCATTTACATGCTCAGCCTGCTGGTAGATCTGTTCAATTTCATCGGTAAAGCTCATCTTCTGTTTTACGGACCGGATTACTTCACGGATCTGACTGTTCTTTTTTTGCGGATCAGATTCCCTGCAACATTCTTCAAGCGCCGCACAGGTGAGTTCAAGAAACTGGCGCTGGTCCGCAATATTCAGCGCATAATTAACCAGTTCTTTACGTTTTTCTTCCAGCCGGTTATGCAGTGAGCTGTTTTCCACCTGCACTTGTTTTATTTCTATTTCAGACAGCGATTTTTGCAGTTCGGCGTATTGCAATTGTTCATTCAGCCTTGTATTGTATTCCCTTGCTGCCGTTTTACTCCGGTAATGACGGAAGTACAGGTAGGCGGTTATGCCCATTACGGCCAACGCAATAGCTGTAACGGAGATCAGTACGGTATTAACCGGCAGATTGATTACGGTGGTGGTTGGGCCGGCAGCCGGGGAAGTAACCACAGTCAGTTGTTTATGGGTGATATCAATTTTGAAAACATTATTTACAAAAAAGAGACTGATGAAGGTCAGCAAGCCGGCCAGTACAGGCGTCATCAACCAGCCCAGCATGATCGTGCCCAGCATTTTGAACCGTATTTCCTGAATGCCTTTAATGGCTCCAATACCAATCAGTGCTCCAACGATTACCTGGGTGCTGGAAACCGGCACCAGTGGAATAGCCGGAAGGCCGATCCGGACAAAAAGATCAGATAACGCAGTTGAGGAAAAGATGAATAACACGAGGGCCTGTGACAATACCACTACGATGGCGGTCTCCGGCGTCATCTCCAGTAATCCATGGCCAACAGTATTAATTACTTTTTTACTATACGTGAGAATCCCTGCCGCAATCGAAAGGCCTCCCAGCAGGAACAGCACATGGGTGTTTGTGAAGGTGAATGGGCCTGCATTAATATGGAAGGAAGTGGAATTCACAAATACCCCCATTACATTGGAAACATTATTGGCTCCCAGGCTGAATGCGGCAAAGGCCCCCACAATCAGCAGCCCGTTCCGGATATGACTATCCAGAATAAGCACATGCGTTTTCGTCCTTCTCATATAATACCGCATCAGCAGGTATAAAAGCCCGGAGAAGATGGCTCCCAGTAAGGGACCCGTAAACCAGGAAACGGCGATTACAGTCAGTACTTTATAATCCACCGGATTGGAAGTATAAAAGCACCAGCCGATGATGGCACCAACAATCGCCTGGCTGGTGGACACAGGAAGCTTATAATAGGTCATCCAGGTCACAACAATGGCGGAACACAGGGCAACCGTAAATGCACCACCCATGGCATCGATAGAGCCCAGGCTGGAGAGTGTTTCAGTGGCACCTGTACCTTGCAATACGGCGCCAAGAATGACGAACAGGCTCGCGATGATGGCTGCTTTTCTGAACTTGATCATCCGGGAGCCAACCGCTGTTCCAAATACATTGGCCGCATCATTGGCGCCCAGAGACCAGCCCAGGAATAATCCGCTTGTTATAAATAAAAGGAACAGCATGCCATTACATTATTCGCTTGATCGCCATAATCGCCAACAGGTCAGCCACTTTTTCAGCAGTATCCGATATGTTCTCTATGTGCAGGGTGAAATAACGCAGGTGAAATTTTTCACTCAGTTTCAGGGAGGGCATTTCACGGAATATCTTTCTTCTCACCACATCCGCATACACATCCGTTTCCTTTTCAAAAAAGAATACCCGGTGAATTTTTTCGTTGACCGTAGACGGCTCATTGAAATAGGACTTGGCCGCCGGTATAACTGATTCAGCCGCAGAAACGGAGATCTGGGTCAGTTTTACAAAATCCTGAACCAGTTCCTGCGGAACCATGGGGATCTCCACGTCAAATTGAAACAGGTTTTTTTTGGAAAGGTCAATGAGGTTGTCCAGTTCTTCGAGCAACCGGAGAATATCCCCTCTTAACTGGGGCATTAATGACTGGGTATAAAGCGTGTTTTCAATTTTCCGGCGAATCTGGTCTGATTCAATTTCCAGGTTGGCCAGAGATTGTAGATTATTATTAAAATTCTCTGTATTCTTATAGAGATAGTTTTTTACGCCTTCTTTAAAAAGTAGTACACTCTGGTCTACACAATTGAAAAAGCTGTCAATCAGCGCTATCGATTTATTAGCCTTGGTAAAAAACAAAATAGCCCCCTTTTTTTAGTTCTATGGTAAAAGTAGACTTGCTGCTATCCGTTTGATACTGATATAACTCAGGTGCCGGAGTAACAGGGATCAGTGTATAGGGATTAAATCAGGTAATTACCTGATATTCACGAAAGCGTTGAAGAGATGTAGAGGTGGCTGTTATTCAGTTGACTTCATTTGTAAAGAAGCTGTATAGGTGATTTAGTAAAAACAGCCTTTACAAATTGGTTTAAATCGGGCATATTTTTGTTGTTCCGATCAGGTTTTAAACAGGAGTCTGTCAGATCAGTTGAAAAGAACAGTAAACTTCATAAAAGATAAGAGAGTAGCTAATAAGCTCCGGATAAGTTCTTTTTTCTGTTTAATGGCGACTTTCCGGTTTAAATCGGCCGATCCGGCTATTTCCCGGTAACCATCAGCCGGGAAAAAGGGGATGACCGGACGGCGTATATTTGTCCCAAAATCAGCCAAATGAACGATAAACTGGTACAACGCATTGCCGCCGAAGTGGAAGACATTAAATCAGCCGGTCTCTT
>CAZLRY010000021.1:16782-19535 GCA_964561675.1 uncultured Chitinophaga sp. | reverse complement strand
TGAAGAACCGGTCCTGTTTAAAAGTCTGATCCCCTTCCAGCCGGGCATAAAAATTACGGAGTGATTTGCCGGCTTTCTGAAAGTCGGCCCTTATTTCACTGGTCCAGCGGGGAGCTAGTATAAGGGGCAGGTTATCACTTCCGGGTTTGAAACCATCGAGTAAGTCATCAAAACGGCCTCGTACGAATGAGAAGTTGTTTTCAAAATGCAGCCAGTGTATGGGATGCGGATGGATATCCAATGTAAACTCCAGGCCGGTTAATTGCGCATTATGCTGGTTGAATTTAAAGGCCTGTATATCTTCTCCATCCACACTCACCAGCGAATCACCCCCGGAGCCTGATTCCAGTTTGCGGTAAAAAATAAAATCATTAATGCGGTTATAAAAGGCCGACAATCCCAGGCTGAAATGTTCATAATCCAGATCGATGCCCCCATCCAGCTGCAGACTGGTCTCGGAAGTCAGGTCAGTGGATCCGTATTCATACCGGTTGGTCCCTTCATGCGTTCCATTACTGGCCAGTTCCGCCAAAGTAGGTGCCCGGAAGCCACGGGCGATATTTGCTTTTACAGTAACCCGTTCGGTTGGTTCATAACTCACCCCGAGACTTCCGGATATATTGGAAAAATTACGGGTAAAAGCTTTGAATTTTTCCTCAGTGCCTTCGAAAAATTCTTTTCCATCCACGGACCGGTTATCGAACCGAAGTCCACCGCTGATGGTACCATCTTTATAAAACCGCTGGAAGTAAATAAAGGCTCCGAAATCAAATAAACTATACTCGGGAATGAGTACTTCAGCCCCCTTATTTTTGTTTTGCTGCTGCATACCATTCACCCCAAAACTGGTATGCCATTCCTTCATTTCCGGCAACTGCCATTGCAGGTTGTAATTGATTGTTTTCAGGTCAAAGAACAATTCCTGTTCTTCCGGATCTTCTGCATTACCAAATTCCTTCCGGAGATTATTCTGGTAACCCAGGTTGAGTTTAAGCCGGCTCTGGCCAATGGCAAAATTATTATCGCTTACCAGTTTATAGTGCTGTACCCGTTGATTCGGGATAAAGAGTTTACGGGACTCAAGGTCTTCCTCCGTTGCGATTCTTTCAATCGGGGTTCCGGCAAAAAGGATAAATTTTCCGGTAGCGTCATCCCGGTCACCTTCCACCAGTCCCAGGCGTTGGTCAAAGCGGCTGAAGATTAAATGGCTGTAGCCCCATCCTTTATTGAGACCGAGATAACCGCCCACATTTTTTTCATTAAACCGGGAATTAAGCACGCGGCCATCATGTTTGTTTTTATAGTCCCCGGCTGATTTATGGGAGCCATAGACATTCCAGTTAAATCCGTTTTTATTCCCGGCCACACTGATATTATTGGCCAGTAATCCATTATTGGATTGATAATTACTGAGCCAGTTGGCACGAAGCGTTCCTTCAGGGGCTGGCACATTGGTAATAAAATTCACTACACCGGCCAGTGCATCGCTGCCATACATCAGGGAAGCAGGTCCTTTCAGTATTTCCACTTTGGACACACTCATTTCATCAATTTCAATACCATGCTCATCCCCCCATTGTTGGCCTTCCTGGCGGATCCCATCATTTACGGTTACCACGCGGTTGGCACCCAGTCCCCGGATAATCGGTTTGGAAATCGCCGGCCCGGTTGACACCTGAGATACTCCCGGCACATGACTTAACGCATCAATGATATTACCAGAAGGTGTTTGTAATAAGGTAGCTTTTTTGATCGATGTAATGGGCACTGGTGCTTTTCGGATACTGGTGGCACCTGATACTCCGGTAATCACCACTCCCTGGTTCTCCACAATACGGATGGAAAGGGCAAAGTCTTTTTGCATATCGGCATTGATTTCGATATGCTCCACCAGTGTACTGTACCCGGTAAAGGAAACTTCCACCACATGATGTCCCGGGGGGATATTGGTCAGCACATACAACCCATTTTCATCACTGCTTGTACCAATTTTATCATCCGTAAAATAAATATATGCGCCTGCCAGTGCCTCACCGGTTTTACTATCGGTAATCTTCCCGGATAATTTAACTTTTACCGGAACAGATACGGGTAAACGATCTTTTGTGTTAACTATGTTTTCCTGCGCCGTGAGGGTCTGCAGGATAAAAATTGCCCATAGAAGGGAGGCTAGTTTTTGTTTCATATTTTGTAACTATGTTGCAAATATAAATTGCAACAACGTTTCATACAAATAAATTTTTAAACCCGGCTAATCCTGTGCGGATTTGCTTAGTCTGAGTAATAAATCAGCCAAAGAATCCTTAATTTACTGACTGTCAAATCCATTATATGCGGAAGAAAATGCTGACACCTGTGCTTATCCTGTCTGGCGGACTGTTTTTCCAGGCCTGTAATAAGAAAGAAGCCTTACCCGATCCATGCCTTGGAGTGAGTTATGATATCCAGTATTTCAAAACGGAATCAGTTGGCTCATCAAATAACGGTTCCCTTACGATCACTTCGCCCGTGGGAGATACAATCAGCTACCAGCTTAATAGTGCAGCTTTCCAGTCCTCCCCTATTTTTTCGAACCTCGCTCCCGGCGACTATCGCGTCATTGTCAAAAATCAAAAAGGCTGTACCGATACCACGCAAGTGACCGTCTTTAACTATGGTCCCAAATATGCCCAGGTAAAACAACTGATTGCCGGCACGGGCGGTATCGGTGGTTATTGCGGTCCCTGTCACCTGAATGGTGCCGTAAACGGTGG
>CAZLRY010000021.1:13179-16682 GCA_964561675.1 uncultured Chitinophaga sp. | reverse complement strand
ACTCCTGACTCCCGACTCCTGACATCCGACACCTGACAACCGACACCCTTTCTATCTTACTTTCATCATCGCCCTTACCTGCTGCGTTACCCCGTTCTGAAATCGCGCATAGTAGATACCGGTAGGTAATCCTTCGCTGTTGAAATCAAGGGTATAGGTACCTGCCGTATACTCACGGTCGGCCAGAACCCTGATTACACGGCCCAGGGTATCGATGATCTGGATAAATATATGTCCCCCGGCCGTTTTGAATTTTATTGTCGTGCTGCTCGTAAAAGGATTCGGAGAATTGGTAATCAGTACATCACCTGAAGTGGGCGGAGGCGGGGTGATGCCGCTGCAAGCCCCGGCTTTAATAATTGAGAGTGATTGTAACTGACTGTTGATATTGGGCGGAAATAAAGAATCGACGACTGTTTTATCCAGGCAGAACCATTTTTCCAGCAGTGTGGAATAAATACTGCGGAAATCATATTGCATCGGGATATTATCATTTACGGTGGCATTGGCAGGAATGGTCGGATTCACCCCCAGCATACCCGATTCGATATTACTGCCGAATAAGAACATGGGCGCCGCTGCTCCATGGTCGGTGCCAGTGCTGGAGTTGGATTTGATCCTCCGGCCAAATTCACTATACGTCATCCCCACCACCCTGTCTTCCACATTCTGAAATTTAAGATCATCCTGGAAAGCTTTGATGGCATCGGATACCCGTTGAAGTAAGGTGGCATGGTTACCCGTGGTGGTATCGGTAGCTCCTACCTGCACGGAGTGTGTATCAAACCCACCAAAACTCACCATATACACGCGGGTCTTCAATCCACCGGCTATCAGCCTGGCCACAATTTTTAATTGATCGGCCAGTGAATTGCCTGTGGGATATGTACCCTGCTGGGTAATGGAATTGGCAGCACTCTTTATGACGGTTGAATATTGCTGAGTTTGTTGATTGACCTGGCGGATATATTTTAATTCTTTGCCGGCCGGTGTTGCAGGCACCGGATCCGTAGTGCCATTTACCAGGTTATAAAAATTAGTCGGATTGGTAATACTCATCCCCATATTGGCCGTTGGACCCTGTGTGGTGAGTGTGGTGGTGGAACCGATCTGAATAGCGAGCGGATCGGGCATCGTGGTATTAGGATACCCTGTAGGGAAATCCGGAAACTCATAATTGAGATAACGTCCGGCCCAGCCACTGTACACTTCCTGGTTACTGTTCGATGCACTCATCCAGATATCCGTAGCACGGAAATGCGAGAAGTTGGGTTGCGGATACCCTACGGCCTGTACAAGTTTGGCCTTGCCTTCGGTGAATAAAGTCTGCAGACCGGTCATGGACGGATGCAGCCCTGTACCACTTACACCGGCAATGGGTAATACCCGGTTTTCCGGAATGGCAATATTGGTTCTTGCATTAAAATATTTTGAATAGTCCGAAACAGGAATCACCATGTTCAGGCCGTCATTCCCGCCAGATAATTGCACAATTACCAACACGTGATCCGTAACCGTTTGTCCGCGCATCAGCGCCTGTACCAGTGGCGAATGCTGATGAAAGGCTTTTACGGAATACCCGTTGATTACTTCCGGCAAAAGAGCGGCGGCGGGTAAGGCGTTGAGTAAAAAATCTTTTCTTTTCATTTGAACTGATTAGGTATGAAATGAACTAAGCCAGCTGGTATTCTGATAAATTAAATAAATACTGAAAAAGGGATTTCAGTCTTGTGTTCACGGTATTGAAATTGGCATTTGACGGATTAGAGACATAGGCCGTCCAGGCATTGGTCCAGTAATAATCCCATTGCTGCCCGGTGAGCAGGATCTGCGTTTTGATCTGGCTCTTGCTCTGGGCCGATAACTCATTTCTGAAAAAGACGCGGATGGCTTCGTCGATCAGGTCATTCGGATTGCCGGGATTGGACAGGGTTTGGGCAAAAGCCACACAGTTAAACTGCACCCGGTAGCTGTTTCTCGAATAACCGCTGTTGATCATGGTATCCGTAAACTGGTTACGCTTCGGCAATGAGTCGGAGTTGATCCAGATTTCATGGAAAGAAGGTTCCTGATAATAGGCAGGCATCCCGGAGACATTGGGCGGATCGTGCAGACTCTGTCCCATATTGACCATCCATGAATTGAATGTGTTCCATAACCCGTAATTGGTGTCCCAATCGGATTCCGGCTTGAATGCCACATTCATTTCCCGCATCGAACCGATCACAATATCCGAGGGGGTCTTAATCATACAGCCCCTGTTGAGCTGATCATAGAAATGTTCGCTTTTGAATAGCGCAGACAACACCGGCTTTATTTCATAATTATTACTGCGGAATATTTCGGCCAGTGGTTCAATCACATTGGTTTCAGTGGCTCCGTCAATCGCATAATACACAAACCATCGATACATTTTACGCACCAGAAATTTCGCCACTTCCTGTTGGGCGAATATCATATTCAGCAGATCGGCCAGTTCCAGGTCTCCGGCCGTAGCGGTATTCCTGCCGGTAATTACGGTATTATTGAAAAAAGCGGAAAACGTTTTATTGGTAGTCGTATGCCGGTTAAGATTGAACAGTGAAGTGTATGTTGTACCATTTACCTGCCAGCCGGTCAATACTTTTGCCGCTTCTTTTACATCATTTTCTGTGTATTGGGATCCGGGTCCCTTGCCAAGGGTGAACAGTTCCATCAGTTCCCGGGCATAATTTTCATCCGGAGCATTTTTATTATTGAGATAGCCGTTCAGATAACGCAGCATGGCCACATCTTTGGTAATCTCCCTGACCAATTCTTTATAATTTCCCAGCGCAAACTGACGGATCAGGCTGTGCTGTTTAAAGTTCCAATTCGCATTCCCCACTTCGCTGGCTTCATTGCCGAAATGATCCACCAGGAACATGATCAGTTTTTCCCTGATGCTCCGGTCCTGGTTGACCAATACACCGGTCCACCATTTTTTATAAGATCCACGTCGCTGTGACTGCACTGTTCCATCGCTGTTAATATCATTGATCCAGGTGGTTCCCTGTGCGATATTTCCATCCGGATTTACGCCGGGAGTAGTGGAAGTGGCATATTCTTTTACCGGGGGATTGGGCTGAGGTGCTGTGGGATTGAGTAATTCATCCACCGCCTGATTCAGGTTCATGGACCTGAAATAGTTTATATCGGATGGCTTGGCCCCGAACATGGTCCTTTTAAGCAGGTGTATGACTTCCTGTTCAGTCCAGGCTCCCGTATAAGCCGCAATACCCGACAGGGTACGAAATGGCTGTTGGAGTTCATCCTGTCCTGCCGTCTTCGGGCGGCGGGCTTTTAAAAACGCACGTCTGTCCATTATAAATTGATTTGATCCCGGGAAATAGGTATCTCAGATGGGTAAAATACAAAAAGGTTTAATTTGTTGGTGTCAAATTTTTGTTGGTGATAACACCAACAAATTAGAACCGAATCCCCAATGAAAATCCTGCCCGGATGCCACCCCAGGGTCCGTCCAG
>CAZLRY010000021.1:9727-13079 GCA_964561675.1 uncultured Chitinophaga sp. | reverse complement strand
AGAACCGAATCCCCAATGAAAATCCTGCCCGGATGCCACCCCAGGGTCCGTCCAGTTCCAGGCTGGCACCATTTGCGGTGACTACCACTGTTTTATTGGTCAGTGGTATATCAATATCTTCCAGCTGGGTACGCAGATCATCCTGTTCGGCCGGCGTCATGGTTTGAGTCGATACCCCGGTGAATAAACCATTTCCGGCTCCATAATGTGGCCCTAATATCCACCAGTCCAATACCAGGCGTTTACCAAGCGGCCACTGGGCACCCAATAACAAACCGCCTGTGTTGCTGGTCAGTTTACCTTTCATATTGATGGTTTCGGTGCCACCACCGCCATCATCATAATCAAATTCCAGCTGGCTGGTTTTATAATTGGCATACCGGTAAAAGGGAGCCAGGTAAAATCCGCGGCCATACCCTCTTTTACTCAGGTAAAAACGAAACTCCGGTGTGATGGCCAGGTTGCTCATTCGAAAGGTTTCCAATACATCCCTTGTATCCGGGTCATCTCCTACAGCATCCAGGATCGCCTGTTTAAAAGGCAAGATGGATTCGGGCATTACCCGTACACCAAGGGCAACTGAAAATTTACGATTGAGTACCCGTTCGTATTGAAGCGCATACTGTTTTATAGGCAGTGAAGTGAGGTTCACTTTGAGGATATTCATTGGCATTCCGCTCTTATCTGCCTGTTCTTTTGTATCCGTGTCTGCTGGTTGATCCTGAGCCGTTAACCGCATACAGGAAAAGAGAATCAGTGCGGGCAGTAAATAAAGTTTTGGTTTCATGATGATGTTTTTTATTAAGATGCAAATACAGTAAAATGATTGAGCTACCCGAGCGTGTTTTAACGGGTAAGCATGAAATTAGTTTAAATAAAACCGGGAATGCTTCATATTACTGAAACATTCCCGGCACTACTGGTTATTCCGTATGTCAAACGGTAATAAATCAGTATATGTTAACTGATATTTTCAATGATACCTGCGATTCCCTGTCCGCCACCCACACAGGCACTGATCATTCCGTATTTTTTGTTTAATCTTTTCAGATCATTCAAATTCTGAATGGTGAGTTTGCAACCGGTGCATCCCAGTGGATGTCCGAGGGCAATAGCCCCTCCATTGATATTGACTTTGGCAGGATCAAGTCCGGCTTCACGAATGACGGCAATCGACTGGGAAGCAAAGGCTTCATTCAGTTCAATCAGATCGATATCGGAAAGATTAAGCCCGGCCTGTTTCAATGCCTTTGGAATGGCCGCTACCGGACCGATCCCCATAATACGGGGATGTACCCCTGCTACAGCGGAACTCACCAGCCGGGCAATGGGTTTTAATCCGAGTTCATTGATCATCCGCTCACTCATCACGATCACAAAAGCCGCTCCGTCTGATGTCTGGGAAGAGTTACCCGCCGTTACGCATCCGCCTGCCGCAAATGCAGGTTTGAGTTTAGCAAGTGCTTCCACCGAAGTATCCGCACGCGGACCTTCATCGGTATCGACGATATAATTTCTTTTCTGTTTTTTTCCTTTTGCATCCAGGTAAATTTCATCCACGGTTACCGGCAGAATACCGGATTTAAAATGTCCGGCCTGGATGGCGGCGATTGCTTTCTGGTGGGAATGATAGGAGAATTCATCCTGCGCTTCACGACTTACTGAATAATCTTTTGCCACGGCTTCCGCGGTAAGTCCCATACTGAGATAATAGTCCGGTTCTTCTTTTGCAATAGAATAAGCAGGAACGGTTTTCCAACCGGCGGTGGGCACCAGGCTCATGCTCTCCGTACCACCCGCTACAATGCAATCTGCCATACCCATACGGATCTTGGCAGTGGCCATAGCAATACTTTCCAGTCCTGAGGCACAGTAACGGTTAATGGTCAGACCGGGTACTTCATACCCCAGTGCGCGGGCAGCGATGATCCGTCCCACCTGAAGTCCCTGTTCAGCTTCAGGTACGGCATTACCGACAATCACATCATCCACACGCTTCGGATCCAGGTTGGGAACTGATGCCAATAAGCCTTTGATCACGGTAACGGCCAGATCATCAGGACGGGTAAATCGAAATCCGCCTCTTTTGGCTTTGCCAACAGCACTGCGGTATCCGGCTACGATGTATGCTTCCATAGTATAAGTTGTAAGTAATAAGTTATAAGTTATAAGTAAGTACTAAGCAGGTTTCGTTTGAAGCCGGACAGTTGAATACTTAGCGTCCACTCCGGCGTATCTAACTTACAACCTATAACTTATTACTTACCACTTTTAGTTGTTTATGCAACTTTCTAGACCAAAAATAACGGTTATTAAATTGATGAAAAAAAGTTTTTGCGGGGCCAAAGGGATGGAGTTTCTTTGACCATCTATTATGAAAAGGTTTGTACTCGTCTTATTTTTAACCAGTTTACTACTAAGCGGTTATGCACAGACAGACAGCAGCCTGCAAGTCAGGCTGGACAGTTTTTTCCATTTAAATCATCTGAAAGAGATTGACCGTGTACTTGATTACACGTATCCTAAACTGTTCACTATTGTACCCCGTGAACAGATGCATGAAGTCATGAAAAGCACGTTTGATAACGACGAAATGACGGTGACGATGGATTCCCTGAAATTGGTAAAGACCTACCCTATGCTGAACACGGAAGAAGGGTCATTTGTGCAGATGGAGTATACCATAATCATGCGAATGCAGTTCAAACAAACGGATAGTACTGATAATCCGGAACAGATGGCGACGATTACATCGCTGCTTTCTTTAAAGTACGGGGAAGGGAATGCCCGGTATGACAGTATCCAAAAACAGATCGTGATCCTGGTGAAGTCCCCTTTACTGGCGATCCGCGACCGCATTTCTCCCCAATGGACCTTTATCAATTTCAAGAAAGACGATATGATCACCCCAATGTTGCTAAGTAAGGACATCCTTGACAAACTCAGCAGCCAGCAATAAATTCAGCCATGTATACCATTCTACGCTCGATTCTTTTCCGTTTCTCACCCGAGGCGGTACATCATTTCTCCATGAAGTCGCTGAAAATAATTTGCAGTACCTGGCTGGGGAAGAAAATACTGACTTCCTTATTTACCTATAAAAATCCGAAACTACACACGCTCTTCCTCGGACTCCCCTTCCGCAATCCGGTTGGACTGGCGGCCGGATTTGATAAAAATGCGGAATACCTGCGTGAACTCGAATGCCTGGGTTTCGGCTTTGTGGAAACCGGTACGGTAACCCCAAAAGCACAACCGGGCAATGATAAACCCAGGGTATTCCGTTTACCGGCAGATAAAGCGCTGATCAACCGGATGGGGTTTAATAATGAGGGAGTGGAAGTGGTGGCTG
>CAZLRY010000021.1:0-9627 GCA_964561675.1 uncultured Chitinophaga sp. | reverse complement strand
GTGGATTATTTTGTGGTGAATGTGAGTTCGCCGAATACTCCCGGGCTGCGTGAACTGCAGGAGAAAGAATCCCTTCGGAAGATCCTGGTACACTTGCAAACACTTAATTCGGAGAAAGCGATCCAACGACCTATTCTTTTAAAAATAGCGCCGGATCTGACCAATGAGCAACTGGATGACGTGGCCGCATTGGCACTGGAGATAAAACTGGACGGATTGGTGGCTACGAATACAACGATCAGCCGGGAGAGACTCAGTCAGGAGTCAGGAGTCGTGAGTCGGGAGACTGGAGGGTTAAGTGGGAAACCTTTACAACAAAGAAGTACAGAAGTATTGCAATACCTGATCAGCCGGACGGGAGGTAATATCCCGGTGATCGCCTCTGGTGGTATTTTCACCGGGGCGGATGCCAAGGAAAAACTCAATTGCGGGGCTCCGCTGGTACAGGTCTGGACCGGCTTTATCTATGAAGGGCCGGCTATTGTAAAGAATATTTGCCGGCACCTGGTTTCCTGAGTCTGTAACAAATCCCCCATTCGCCGGCAATTCATTAATTTTGCCTTTTCTTTAGCATTATGGAATACCTGTTTACCAGTGAGAGCATCATCAGTTTCTTTGTCCTTGTCATACTTGAAGTGGTGTTGGGCATTGATAATGTCATTTTTGTCAGTATTATCCTGAACCGCCTGAAAGGCGATAAATCACAGCGAAGAGCCCGTCGTGCCTGGATGGTCACCGGCATCCTGATGCGGAGTTTATTGCTGATGGGACTGGGCTGGCTGCTTTCTCAAAAAGGGAAATCCGTTTTTACGATCGGTGACAAGGGATTTGATCTTGCAAGTATTGTTATGCTTGCCGGCGGACTTTTCCTGATCTATAAATCAGTGATGGAAATTCACCATAAACTGGAAGGCGAAGATCCGAATGAATCTTTACGTAATCAGAAACCACTGGGATTTGGACAGGCCATTGGTCAGATCGTGCTGATTGATGCTGTATTCTCTTTTGACAGTATTATCACGGCTGGTGGTACCGCCAAGCACGTAGAGATCATGATTGCCGCGGTGGTGATTGCCATGACGATTATGTTTCTATTCAGTCCGGCCATTGCCGGCTTTATCCATAAGCACCCCACGCTGAAAATGCTGGCCCTCTCCTTCCTGGTCATGATCGGTCTCAGCCTGATCATTGAAGGTTGGGACAGTGAAGCTGCGCATCAGCTTCATCTGAAAAATTATATCTATTTCGGAATGGCGTTTTCCTTTGTGGTGGAAATGCTCAATATGACTATGATGGGCCGGGCGAAGAGAAGAAAGGCGCATGTGGTGGAATTGAATGAACCGGTGCTGGAGGAGAAAAAAAAACCTGATGCTGATAGTAAGCAATAAAAAAAAAGGGCTCTATCCGAAGAGCCCTTTTTAATAGTATGTATCAGAAAATATACTTTTTAAAACCCAATAGCTGCTAATATGGTTTGAACGACCCCTGCTGCCATATTAAAGGCTGAGGCAACAGCCTCTCCTATCGCATCTGCTCCATAACCTGCAAATTTCAAAGCCTCTGCCATAGCCTGTGCCGACAACGAAAAAGCCGATTTAACCGCATCACCTGCTTCTTCAGCCAGGGCTCCGGCACTTTTCAATGCTTTCGCCACATTATTTGCTGAAAAGCCAAGCGACTTTAACGTGGATGCTGCTGTGGTATAGTTCTTCGCCATGCCGTCTACAATAGCCCTGGCTATATCAGCCGCCCCGAATCCGAGATTTTTGAGAATCGTTGCGGCTGCTGTAGCGCTGGCTCCATAAGAATCAACAATGGCTTTACCAATCACCACTGCATTACCAAAGAGGTCTTTCAATAATCCGGCCGCCACATCCACATTCGCGTTAAAAGTGTTTTTAACTGCTACAGCAATCTGGGTTGCGGTGTAGCCTGCATTTTTTAAATACTGAGCCGTTGCATCAATTGCTTTCCCATAAACAGTTTTCATGACAGCGGCCACTTCTGTTGCCGAATAAGCAAGACTCTTAAGTATTTCAGCAGCATAACCAGCACTTACCGCATATACCTCCATGATACCTGAGGCGATCTGAGCAGCCGTATAACCTGCTTTTTTCAATGCGGCCGCTGCTTTATCTTCTGTTTGTTCAAATATTTCCAATAATAACCTGGCCACATCTTTGGCTGTTAACCCGGCCGCTTTTACCGCAGCCACTGCGGCATCCACTGAATAATCGAACCCTTGTTTCAGAACCATCCCGATATCTTCAGGTGTAATCTTACATGCTACCATCGTGGCGATCAGCTGGGGATCAGACAAAACATATACCTGTTTTATTGCCAGCGCGGCGGTAACCGGACCATGGGTTTTGCTCAGGGAACAATACGCTGTCTGAGAAGAAACTTTCTGATTCTTCATGGTGGTGGCAGATTTTACAGCTGCACTCAGGTAGTTACTGTAAAAAAGTGTCTGGTTAAGTTTCAGCCGTTCGGTCAATGATGTTGTTTTCAATCTGGCGGTACTGATGTTCGAAATGGTTTGGGCCGACAATGTGCCCGAACATAGTGCGAAAGCAAGGATAATTACCGATGCTATCCTACAGAGGTTGGAATAAAGTTTCATGTTTTTTGTTTTTTGATTTATGGTAATAATGATTATCGCATCATACAGGATATCCCGGCCACTGGGATAAAAGCCTGTGATTTTCCATTGACATCCAGTATCCAGCGCATGCCATAATTGATGATCACGTTCTGGCTGATCCGCCAGTCGCCACCAAGGCTGAGTGAATTTGGATGCACGACTGTCCACTTTACTGAATTGGAAACGACCTCGGTGTTGGCTGGTTCAGTAAATACATCACGCAACGCATCCACCGGTGTTTTAAGGGCTTTCTTCTCGTAGAGGAATTCTACAAAAAAACTATAGAGGGGGCCACCATAGCGGAGATTGAGTCCGGCGCTGTATATTTTATTATCCGCCACCGCCTGTGCAGTCCGCTCTTCCAGCGTCGACGTATTGCGGAGCAGAAAATCCAGTTCCTCTTCATACCAGGTGGTACGCACCAGTCCGGAAAACATCCATCGCTTACCAAGGGGTATGGCCCCATTGAGCCAGATGCCCCATCCTGTATTGCGGTTCAGTCTTAATTTTTTTAAAGACCCGGCACTATCACTCTGATACGTGTACACCCGGCCTATCGCAATATCGAGGGAAGCCGCATTCCAGTTCTCTGCAATGAAAATTTTTGCACGATCGTTGATCTCTGTATTCCGGCGGCTGTTCAGACTGAATAATTGCTCCTCGGTACTTTTGATTTCAGACCTGATTGCAGGTTTATCTAGTATATTCTGAACGGTATCCAGTTTAAACTGCAACTCTTTCAGTCTGGCTTCCAGCGTTTGCTTCTCTTCTGAAAATCGTACCCCTATATCTTCATACATGGATTTTACCATCAGGGGATCCTTCCGTTTAAACAGGTTCAGCTTTGCGGCCATTCCGATACGCCGGTCACTTTCCTCATTCTGAACGGTTCCCATAGACAGATCCAGGGAAGCAAGCTTGCGCATAAAACCATTGGCGGCCTGGTACTTTGACAGATCCTTCCGGTTGTAAAACAATTCCCAGAATGGCTGGGACTGTATGGCGAGGTTCGGATTCAACCGCCATGATTTAAAGGACCAGTCCACTTTGAAATTCTTAATATCAGAAGTCCGGTTGATCTGGGATGGCGTTACGCCCATCAGGTCAAATACAGGGGAAACAGGAATGGAAAACTCCTGGGGAGACAGCCGTCCGGTTTTGGCATCGGCCGTGGCATCCTGGGCAAAGAGTCCGAAAGAGTACAGAAAAAAAACGGGCGCTAAAAAATACTTGTGTGACATCGTATTTGTTTAGACCAAAAGTGAAAATAAACAGGAGGAATAAAATCACTAATTCAAGTGAATTACTGCGACTATGAATGAAAATTCTTGTAGTAAAAGGCGATAGCTTCGCCCAGGGAGGATACATGCAGCTTCTCATAAATATGCTTTACATGTGTATTCACCGTATTAAAACTGAGAAAGAGTTTGTCCGCCACCATTTTATAACTCATGCCTTCAGCCAGCAACTGCAACACTTCTGTTTCCCGTTTACTCAGCGGGTTGCTGATTTTCTGTGGCTGAAAGAATTCAAGCACTTTCAACGCGATACCCGGATTCATTACCGCCCCGCCATCATACACTTCCTGGATGGCCTGTAAAATACGTTGCGCCGGATCCTTCTTCAGGATATAGCCGCTGGCCCCATTCCGGATACATTCAAATATTTTATCGTGATCGTCAAATACAGTCTGCATTAACACTTTAATATGCGGATAATTTTGCCTGATCTCCTTTAAGCCGACGATCCCATCTGCTTCCGGCATATTGATATCCATGAGCACCACGTCCGGGAAACAGGTTTCCATATCCTTTTTAACCTGCGTACAATTCAGGGCTTCCCCGCAAAAACTGAGCTCCGGGCTCAGTTCCAGTAAAGCTTTCAGGCTATCCCGGCGGGGATGACTGTCATCGTATATAAATACCCGGATTGTCATTATTCAAAATAAACTCATTAAACCCGAACCCTTATCCCTAAAATTAGTTATTCGGGAAATTGATCCTTTTTCTCCTTCATCAGCTGATCCAGCAGTTTTTGCTGTCCCTGGATCACCTGCTGCTGCAATATCCTGTTCTTTAACACAAACCCGGTATTGAGCAGGAGCAGCTCCGCCAATATGCCGATTTCCATACCCAGGAGAATGCTGGCATTCCCGATTGCCTTTGCCGGCCACAGGATCGCCACAAACATACCAACCAAGCCTCCCCCGATATAACAGATACTGCCCATGACCACGAAATTATTCAGGATATTTTTTTGTCGTAACATCATTACCACCATCGGAACGACCAGGGCCGCCATGATCAACACGGATCCCATATAGATATAGGCGGATAGCGATTGGGAAATCTCCAGGGGAATACTTAACGTTTTCCCAAACAGAAAAATCAGAAAGATCACTTCAATGGCCCGGCTATAACGATATGCCTGGGGTTGCAAATGTTTCAGACTCAGAAAATGCCGGGTAAACAGCAAGTACATATAGTAACTGAGAATGGCCATGGGCTGATCCAGCCATTCCAGCAGCCAGGGATGAATGGAAAAATTCAGGAGATCCGTAGCTGCATGTAAGCGGAAAAAAATATATACCGCTGCAAAAAAAATATAAGCGATATAAAAAAAATATTCTTTACGCCCAAACAAAAACCATTGAGCCATCATGAAGAGCATTTGAAAAAAGGCAATGCCCAGAAATAAAATATGCCAGAATTGATTCATACAAGTTTACCAACCGGTATCATTTAATACATTGACCGGAAACACAAACATAAAACGGGTGCCTTCCTTGCCCTCCATATGACAGATCCCGTTCAGTTCCGCACACCGGTATCGGATATTCTTCAATCCATTACCGGAAGAGTCATTTTCCACATCCAGCCCTATTCCATTATCCTTTAAATCCATGATCCAGTTTTTGTCTTGCAGATAAATATGAAGGGTCACGGTATTGGCCTTACTGTACTTGGATACATTATTCAGCAATTCCCGCAGGATCAGCAATATGTTTTTACGTGCCTTCATGCTCACGAGGGCCCGTTCTGCCTCCGGTTGAATTACAAAAGAAAACGCTATTTGCCGGTCCTGCAATAATTCAGACGCGTAGTTCCTGATTTTAGTGGATAATGACACATCGCCGCTATTATTCGCCCGCATACTCCATACAATATCTGCCATATTCTCCTGGATATCCTTGCTTTGAACTTTAATTTTACGGATCATCTCGGCCGCTTTTTCCGGTTGTTCCCGGAGACTTTGTTCCGCCACTTCCCCGTAAATCTGCAAACTGCTCAGTGAAGCACCAATATCATCATGCAGATCCTGGCTGATTTTCTGACGAATCCGTGAAACCTGATTTTTTTGATTCTGATAGTACCGGTACACGAAAAAAGCAATGGCCAGGATGGCAAATCCGGCCAGCGAAATCAGTAAACGTCCATTGGCCAGTTTTTGGTTCTGACGGGCATCCTGCACCTCCATAGATAACAGCCGCTTTTCATTTTCCATTCCCGCATTGAGGATAGTCTGTATTTGCTTATTGTGTCCACCCAGCGTAGCTTCTTCTATAGCCGACTTTTCTTCTAAGGCGATAATCAGACCGGCTGTGTTACCAGTGCTTTTGTAAACATCCGCTGCGGTATTGAGAAAACTGGCCGCAAAAAACCGGTTGATATTGGGATGTTGTTTTAACAGATCAAACCCCTCCTCCAGGAATTCATTAGCTGAAGCAATCTCATTCAACATTTGAGCGGAACGTGCCATTCCGCCATAGCAATAGAGGGCAACATCAATATCTTCCGAGACAAGGGATTGTCCGTTCGCTTTCTTGTAATAAAATAAAGCACTGTCCGGCAACGCCCTTGCCACAAACACATCGCCCAGTCCTGCTTCCGCGACGGCGATCCCCCTGGGCCAGTTCAGGTATTGAGCCTTTTCCAATGATAACCGATAGTGCAGCTCAGCACTGTCATACCGGCCCATTTTATAATACGCTTCCGCCATATTCCCGTGCAGGTGATGGGGCTTGGAAAGGCTTAAATATCCCTGTGGGAAAGGGGGTTGACGGATATACGTCAGCCCTTTCTTGTAGTACGGAATAGAGGTCGCCATACTATCAATGTTCATATAAAACAAGCCCAGAAAATTATAACTGTCCGCCAGCAGCAGGCTGTCATTAAGCGCTTCAGCCATGGCGAGCCCTTTCCTGCTTTCCTGTAAACCGAGTTGCTGAAGATTATTATAGTAATAGACTTCGGCCTGGCGGGTGATCAGGAAATAATTATTGACTGAATTATTCTTAAAAGGTAATACGGCATGAATTTTATTGAGCCATAACTGGGCAGAATCATACTTCTCAAAATTCATGAAACTGTCGGCCACTTCAAAGCACACACGGACATAGCGTGGGTCGTCCGCTGATAACTGGTATTCCCAACCGGCATCCGGACTGGCCGGTTGCTGCCCGGGTAACAAGGTCGATGAAAAAAATATTCCTGCAAGCAGGACTATGATTTTTAGCATGGGTGGAAGATAGAAAGAAATTATCGTTCGGTCAATAAAGTTGCCCCCACGAAACCTCCTGCTTTTATTCCAGCCATACTAATGATCGCAGCACGTTGTCCGCTGTATGCAGACGCAGGCAATAAATGCTTGCCGGCAGGTGTTGATATTGCAGCTGCTTTTGGTTTACGGCTGTTAAAACCCGGCCGGACAAATCAATTAAACAAAGTGACAGGACCGGCTGATCCGTTTGTATGTTAATCCTTTTTGCCGACCGGTCCACCTGGTATTTGAGATACGGTTCATCTTTCCGCCAGTGCACCGCGACTTGTTTACTTTGAAGGGATGAGCCATCAGACTGCATACTTTTAATCCGGTACTGGTAAAATCCTTCAACCGGTAATGTGCCGGTATAATCATAAGACTGTAATCCGGATTGACTCTCTCTTTTCTTTCGTATAGCCACCTGTTGAAAAACCAACCCGTCCCTACTGCGTTCAATAATGAAATAATCCACCTCCTCCGCACCGCTGATCGTCCAGGAAAGCAATACCTCTGCATTCCGGATATACCCGTTAAATGAAATAAACCGTACAGGGAGCAACAAACCCGGAGATTCATAAGCACCGATATCCACAACAGTTCCCGCCACTCTTGCAGTAAAGCGAAGATCCAATGCCGGAACATCTGTATTTTCTCCAGCGTTAATAGCCGGCGAATTGACAGCTAACCCCAATCCGTCATCAGCGGTCATCCAGCAATTATCAGCACCATCCGGATCACTGCTATTAATCAAAATCGGATCAATATACAGATTACCCGTACCCGGCCCAGTCAGTATATGCGGTGCTGTCTGACCGGTCAGATCAATAGCAGAATAAGTAGCCGTAAAAGTACCGGTTCCTTTTATAGCGAACTGGGGGCCCGCTCCGGTTGCACTGTTGTTACGGAATATACAGTTACGGGCCACCGGATTACTGTTTCCGTCATTGAAACCACCGGCGGAATTCGAATTGTCGGCGATCAGGCCACCAGCATTACCGGCTGTAGCTGTGTTATTGACAAAGACCGTATTTAATAGAAAAGGGCTGGCATTGCCACCCGGATTGCCACCCCAGCAATACATACCTCCGGCTGTCAATGCGGTATTGTTACTAATGATACAATTGATTACCTGCGGACTCGCATTGCCTGCCAGGCCAAAATTATCAATACCTCCACCTGCATCCGTAGCCAGGTTGTCCGTTATGATACAATGCGTAATCAGGGGACTGGCGTTGCCCCCGTTATACCCATTGTTAAAAATACCGGCGCCAAAGACGGCGCGGTTATTCCGTATCACGCAATTCCGGATGACGGGACTGCACTGGTTGCCCGGATTCATGCCTTCATTGTAAATGCCTCCGCCCAATCCTTCATTTAATGTTGGCGAACGGTCATCATTGGCCTCACTCACAACAAATCCATCCAATACCGCTGTGTTATCCAGGTTTGTATTGCTGATCACATGGTAACTGTTATCGGCAAAACCAGGACTGCCGATTTCACCACTCAGTACAGAACAGGGTCCACAGGAAAAAATGCGCTGTGCCACACTTGTTTCTGTTCCCTGGAAACTTCCATATACCGCTACCCCATTGCGCATATGGAAAGCCAGTGATCGGTTGCTGCTGTTTGTGGTGAAATAGGTACCGCAGCTTACCCAGACTTCATCACCCGGCGCGGACAGATCAATCGCCAGTTGTAATGAAGTGCCGGGATAAGCATTGCTCCAACTGCTGCCGTTGAATAAGCCGGCACCGGCCACTGTAACATATCGGGTATTGCCGGTTGCCTGCAGTTGCAGTGTAAACAGGATACAGAACAGATAACATTGTTTCATATTAAAACTGATAAAAAACTCCCGCGGAAATTGTATTGACGCGATCTTTCTTTCCTCCACTGGATCCTTCTTTCCGGTTAATATTGGACAGGCCTGGAAAAAAATGAAGAGTGGCCCCGATTTTTTTGGTGAAACTATAACCGGCCCCTAATACACCTCCCATATTAAATCCGTTAAAATCCTCTTTCAGATCAGCCGTTTCTCCGTTGAATTTATCCTTGGCACTCAGCAGGATACCCGGCTGAAACCCGGCATCAAAATAGAGGTTCTTCTTTGTCTTCATCCGGAGGAATAAGGGAAGGCGCAGGTAATTCAACACAACTTTGTTCTCCACCGATTCGCTGCCCCCACCCGGCACATATCCGCTATAGCTATAGGGACTGCCTTCCTGGGAAAAGTTCATTCCCAACACCACTTCTGATTTACCAGGTCCTCCAAATACCGGCACTTCAATGCCAAAGGATGGACCAAAATTTTTACCGCCCCAGCTTTCACTTTGACCGGACATATAAGATGAATTCAGTCTTCCATTTAACCTCAGCATCCATTCCACTTTAATTTCCATTTTATCTTTTGATTTCTTCTTGAACTTTCCTTTGCTTTC
>CAZLRY010000020.1:18449-19576 GCA_964561675.1 uncultured Chitinophaga sp. | reverse complement strand
TTTTACATATTTCAAGAGGCTCACTTTATGAGTTGGAAACACAAATGTATATAGCATATGATCTGTCATTTATTAGTGAAGAGAAATTGAACATACTAATAGCAGATTTAGAAGAATGCAGAAGGTTACTTAGTGGTCTTATTAATTATTTTGAAAAGAATATATCATTAAAATGAATATAACCGGAGTCAGCAACCTGACACCCGACACCTGACACCCGACACCATTTATGCTTACAACCGCCGAGATAATCAAAAAAGTCCGCGCTTTAGAAATAAAGAGCAAAAAAATCACCACCGATCTTTTTACGGGGGAGTACCATAGTGCTTTCAAGGGGAAGGGGATGTCGTTTAAGGAAGTGCGGGAGTATTCGGCGGGGGATGATATCCGGTTTATTGACTGGAATGTGTCGGCAAGGTTCGGGCACCCGTTCAGTAAAGTGTTTGAGGAGGAAAGGGAACTGACGGTGATGTTACTGGTGGATATCAGTAACAGTGGCTTGTTTGGAACAGCGCATGCACGGAAGCGGGATATTATCACCGAGATCGGGGCGGTGCTGAGTTTTTCGGCGGTGAACAATGCGGATAAAGTGGGTGTGATTTTTTACAGTGATGTGGTGGAAGCTTATATCCCTCCCAAGAAAGGAAGACAACATGCTTTGTATATCGTACGGGAATTGCTGAGTATGGAACCCAAAGGGAAGGGCACGGCGGTGAGCAAGGCCCTTCGCTATTTTACCAATTCCACCAAGCAGAAAAGTATTGCCTTTGTGCTGAGTGATTTTATTGATGCCGGGTATGAGGATGCGCTTCGGATTGCCGGGAAAAAGCATGATGTGATCGGGATTAAGTTGTACGATCCGATGGATATGAAACTGCCGGATGCCGGGCTGCTGCAGGTGGAAGATGCGGAGTCGGGTAAGACACAGTGGGTGGACAGCAGCAATGCCTTTGTGCGTTATCAATATGAACAGGAATTTTTCCGGGTCACCGCCTATGCCACCCAGGTTTTTAAGAAAGCGGGTTGTGATCTGTTGCATGTAAAGAGCGGGGAGGAATATGTAAAAGTGCTGCAACGTTTTTTCCTCAGCCGTAACCGATGATACAATGAATGACGAACCCATGATT
>CAZLRY010000020.1:0-18349 GCA_964561675.1 uncultured Chitinophaga sp. | reverse complement strand
AGTTTTGACTCCGGTCATTGGGTCATACCACCGTTTGAATTATCCGGCGGACTGAAGACCGATTCCATTCCGATGGATGTTGTATTCTCTGATTTTGACTCCAAGGCACCGTATCATGATATCAGGGATATACTGGAAGCCGATCCGGAGAAAAAGAAAAAGGAATGGTGGTGGTATGCGGCTGCCGGCGGACTATTGCTGATTATCATACTGGTGCTGGTATTCCGGAAAAAGAAACCCGTGATAGCGGCAGTGAAAGCCGAACCGGTTATTTCTCCGTTGGATGAGGCGTTGGAAGGGTTACAGAAACTTAAGTCGGCCAATGCGGAGACCAAGTTGTTTCATACCCGTTTGGCGGATATTTTCCGGATGTATGTATATCGGAAAAAAGGCCTGCTATCCTTGCAAAAGACTACGGATGATCTGGTGTTGCAGCTAGGAGAACTGGGGCTAAGAAAAGAGGAGTTTGATGAACTGGCCCAGGCTTTACGGCTGGGGGATTTTGTAAAATTTGCCCGGTTTATACCTTCTGCAACGGATAATGAGAAAGCTTTTGATACGATTAAAATGTCGATAGAAAAGATTGAACAACTGAACTGATGATTTACGAATGGATCCGACATATGGATTTTGGCTTTCCTGAGTCGTTTGGCCTGCTTGCCTTACTGCCCATTCTGATATGGTGGTATATTACGAATAATAACCGGCAACAGGCAAGGGTAAAAGTGTCTACGATCCGTGCTTTTACGGTTCGATCCTGGAAGAACCGGTTCAGGCATCTGCCATTTATCTTCCGGCTACTGGCATTGACGGCACTGATTTTTGCGCTGGCCCGGCCGCAGAAAAGGAATGACCAACAGCAAACGGAAGGAGAGGGTATCGATATTGTATTGTGCATGGATGTGAGTGGAAGTATGGGCTCCCGGGATATCCTGCCTTCGCGGATGGAAGTGGCCAAACTAGTGGCGGAGGAATTTGTGCGCAGCCGCCCGGTGGACCGTATCGGACTGGTTATTTTTTCCGGGGAAAGTTTTACACAGTGTCCGGTGACTACAGACCGGAATACACTTATAACCCAGATTCAACACCTCGAGAGCCGGCGGTACCTGAAAGATGGAACGGTGATTGGCGAGGGGCTGGCCACCGCGGTGGATCGTTTGTCGGACAGTAAGGGAAAAAGTAAGGTGGTGATCCTGTTGACCGATGGCAAGGAAGATCCGCCGGAGACCCGGCTGATTGATCCGCTGACGGCCCTGGAGATCGCCAAATCAAAAGGAGTAAAAGTGTATGCTATTGGTATGGGGGCAGCTCCTTCCAGTATTGTCGAGAATACGGGGAATGTTTCCTTTAAAAAGAATCCGCTGGTTGATTTCCTGGATGAGGACTTGCTGAAGAAAATGGCGGATGAAACCGGGGGGCAGTTTTTCCGGGCGAAGGATAAAGAAGGGTTACAGGATATCTACCGGAAGATCGATAAACTGGAAAAATCGAAAGTGGAAGTGCAGTCCTTTAAAAGATATGAAGAGCGGTTTATTCCCTTCCTGCTGGCCGCATTATTATTTGTCTTCCTCGAGCAGCTCCTCAATTTTACCCTCTTCCGCAAATTCCCCTGATCTTTTATCGAGTATATTGCAGGCGCATGAGAGCAATCGTTTATAAATCCACGGGCAGCTGGTACACCCTCAAAGACGAAACGGGCCGGTTCTGGAATGGGCGTATGAAAGGCGTGATGAAGCTGGATGATATTACCAGTACCAATCCGGTGGCGGTAGGCGACTGGGTGGAAGCGGATATTGAAAATGAGGAAAGCAATACCGCGATCATCAATGAGATCCATGACCGGAATAATTATATCAACCGGCAATCGCCCCGGCACAAGCACCAACACCATATTGTAGCGGCCAATCTCGACCAGTCCTTGCTCATTGCCACGTTGAGGGAGCCCCGCACTTCCCAGGGATTTATTGACCGTTTCCTGGTGGCTTGTGAAATGTACCATGTTGCGGCCGTGATCGTCTTTAATAAGTCGGATCTGTATAAGGCAAAAGATATGGAGAAGTATGAGGAGTGGAAAGCCATGTATGAGGCGATAGGTTATAAAGTGATCCTGGTCAGTGCGGAAAAAAATGAGGGCCTGGAGCAATTCGGACAGGTGCTGAAAGATAAAACCACCCTGCTCAGCGGACACAGCGGAGTCGGGAAATCATCCCTTTTAAATACGATGTTTCCCGGGATGAACCGGAAGACACAGGATGTGAGTGGCTGGAGTGGAAAAGGACAGCATACCACCACTTTTGCGGAAATGTTTGACCTCTCCTTTGGCGGAAGGATTATTGATACGCCTGGTATGCGGGAATTCGGATTGGTGGATATCAGCAAGCCGGAATTGTCGCATTATTTCCCGGAAATGCGGGACCGGCTGAATGACTGCCAGTTTAATAACTGCCTGCACATGAATGAACCCGGTTGTGCCATCAAGGAAGCCGTGGTCAATGGTCATATCCACGAAGACCGTTATATCAGTTATTGCGGGATCCTGGATTCGATTGAGGAGAAGAGTTATTGATCCGAAGCAAATCAAAGTCAGTCTTTCCACTTTAAAACAAACGCGGTATAAAATGAAAAAGCCCGTTTTCAACGGGCAGAAAGAGATGCTCTTGTCATCCTGAGTAGCCCCGCAAAAGTTAAATTACAGGGTAGGTGCGAATAAACGACGGGGCGTATCGAAGGATGCCTACGCAATATGCCGCTGCTCCAGACTGATCAGTTTTCCTTCCAGCACGCCGGCCAGGTCGACTACGGCTTTGTTATCCTTATTTAAGGCATCACGTGTTTTGGTCGGGAAGATGGAAACTCCGTTGTAAATATTATAGTGAAGTGTCATGTCATGACCCTTGAACCGGAACTCCCAGTTAATGGTGTCAAAATCGTCTTCTTTGTTGGAGAATTTTACTTTGAAGTCCTGGCTCAGGACATTCGCTACATGGTAGAATTGTTTGAGGCCGCCATCGTCGGCGATTACGGCTTCTGTGCAGCCAAGTGAGGTTCGTAGGGTAAGGCTCATATATAAAGATTAAAGGTTTCTATCTACAAGACCATTCCCGGGACTAATTCGCTGCACGAAACAGTAAATTAACTGCGGAATTTTTTGGCCTTTCTTGCACTTTTTTCGGCGTCCGGATCACCGCTGAGAATACGCTCAGCTCCCACGTTTTTACCATTGGTGGGACAACCCGTTTTCTTTTTGAACAGGTTACCAAACACGCCACAGGAGGAAAGCAATAGGGCGAGACTCATGGATACCGCAAAAAATCGAAGGTTTTTCATGTAAACTGATTTCATTCCTAACGAAAATAAAAAGAATAAATTGTTATTACTATAGTAAACCTACGAGTAACATCCTGTTGATTCTACTATTGTATAAACAAGACTGAGCCTCAATAGTTGGCTAATGTTAAAATTTATTTTTGATCACGGAACCAGTTGGCATACCGTATATAATTATTGGCAATCCGGTCGATCTGCCCATGGATCAGTTCCTGGGATATATCCTTCACTTTTTTAGCCGGCACTCCGGCATAAATACTGCCGCTTTCACAGACAGTGTTTTCCAGCACCACGGCCCCTGCGGCAATAATCGTGTTGCTGTGTACCACGCAGTTATCCATGACTATCGCTCCCATCCCAACCAGTACATTATCGTGCAGGGTACAGCCATGAACGATGGCATTATGTCCAATCGACACATTGTTGCCGATGGTTGTCCCGTATTTCTGATAGGTGCAATGAATACAGGCGCCGTCCTGTACATTCACTTTATTACCCATTTTAATAAAATTCACATCCCCCCGGATCACAGTATTGAACCAGGCACTGCAATCGTCACCCATGATCACATTGCCAACGATGGTGGCATTGGGAGCGATAAAGCAATTGTTACCAAATTGGGGGTGTTTGTCTTCGACGGGGAGAATGAGGGGCATATTAGTTAGTAGTTAGAAGTTAGTAGTTAGTACTGACTTGTTAACCTGTCAACCTGTTAACTTATCAACTAAACAGGGACAAAGTTCCGCAATTCTTCGTTTCCTTTGCAGAAAATCAGCCAAATTGAATCAACGTGAACTTTTTTTGCGGCATGTGGGACAGACTTCCCCGGCACCCCTGGCCCTGGAGATCGTGAAGGCGGATTGCTGCACCTTGTATGATGCAGGGGGCAAGGAGTATATTGACCTGATTGGCGGGATCAGTGTGGCTAATATGGGACACCGGCATCCTAAAGTGATCGCGGCCATTCATGCCCAGTTGGAAGCCTACATGCATATCATGGTCTATGGCGAGTTTGTGGAAGCGCCCCAGGTACAATATGCTCAATTACTGACCGAACATTTGCCCTCTTCTCTGAATTCAGTTTATTTCACCAATTCCGGCGCGGAAGCCGTGGAAGCCGCCATGAAACTGGCCAAACGGGTCACGAACCGCACAGGTATCATTGCCTTTAAAAACTCCTATCACGGAAGTACCCAAGGCGCACTGAGCATCATCGGGGATGAATACTGGCGGAATGCATACCGGCCCTTGTTGCCGGATATCCTGCACCTGGATTATAACTCTTTTGCCTCATTGAATTTTATCACTACGAATACCGCATGTGTGATCGCGGAAACGGTGCAGGCCGAAGCCGGAATCAAACCGCCCTCCCCGGAATGGATCAAAGCGCTGCGGGAAAAATGCAGCAGCACGGGCACTTTACTGGTACTGGATGAAATACAGGCCGGATTCGGCCGGACCGGTAAATTATGGGGATTTGAACATTTTGATATCGTACCGGATATGGTACTGCTCGGTAAAGCCCTCGGAGGTGGTATGCCTCTTGGTGCGCTGGTGGCCGATAAACAGCTGATGGATGCGTTTACAGATAAACCGGTACTGGGACATATCACCACGTTTGGGGGACATCCCGTTAGCTGTGCAGCCGGACTGGCCGCTATGAAAGCCCTGCTGGAAGAAGGTTGGATGGAACAGGTAAAAGCCAAAGAAGCGTTGTTTCATTCTTTGCTGGTGCATCCTTCTATAAAGGCAGTCCATTCCTTTGGTTTGTGGATGGCAGTAGAGTTTGATTCTTTTGAAACCTGTAAAAAAGTGATAGACCGGTCCATTGAAGCAGGGGTGCTGACCGACTGGTTTTTGTTTGCACCGAATTGCCTGCGCATATCCCCGCCGCTGATTATTTCGGAGGAGCAGGTGAGGGTGGCGTGTGGGGTTATTGTGGAAGCCTGCGGTTAACGAATCGCCCCTTCTGCATCCCTGTATTCAAGTAGATCACCAGGCTGACAATCCAACGCTTTACAAATCGCCTCAAGTGTGTCGAACCTGACACCTTTTGCTTTACCGGTTTTCAGAATAGAGAGGTTGACGGTTGTAAGCCCGATCTTTTCAGAAAGTAAGTTTAATGACATTTTTCTTTTTGCCATCATCACATCCAGGTTAATTATAATAGGCATAATCAGATAAAGGATTCATTTTCATTTTTAATGTAAATAGCCCTGATTACAAATTCCCTGACAGCGAATAGCATCAATGCCAGTAATATAAACAGGGACTGTGGCTCATGTAAAACAAGAAGCAGGGTAAATGATCTGAAGAACAGATTTGCAATACTCTCTGCTGAATTCCATTCATTAAAATGAACTTCATTGAAATTAGCGGCAACTGTTTGTACAGCCCCGGTAATGGCCAACACAATACAGAGCACAATTGTTGTATTAAAGACTTTCAGGCTCTCTTTATCAAAATAGCCAGTCAGGTTATACTTTCTGAATAGCCGGATCAGCTGCCAGCCTATATAAATAAACGCTGAGTTATTGCAAATCTGTACGATGAACCAGATAAGCGGAACCTGTTTTTCAGGCACTACGGCAGACTGGTTTTTAACCAGGTAAGGTATGAACCACCTGATATGGTAGATAAGTGCCATTCCCGAATAGATCAGTATTGCCCACAAAAGAAGAGTTAGGATTTTATATCTTGATTTTTGTATTGTGGCCATAAAGTAATTTTTGGTCAAAGCTAATTATAATTTAAAGTAAAACAACTAAAATTTAATGTTTTATTTTAAATAATTAAAATTATTTAGCTAATTTACTAAGACGTTTATATTCCGGCAGGCATACTTTTTAGAACCCGGGCTGGTTAGAGATGGGATCATTACGCCATTTGACAGGCGACAGATTTTTTGGTGTAATAATTTACACCAGCGAGGCGGAACGCCTCGCAGAGCAGGCGCCGGACTTTTATCCGGGTCGCCAAAGGCGACATAATACTGGTTGCGAAGCTGGAAGCTTCGCAACCAGTATTAGAAGATTAGTCGGGGAATTATTGAAGACGATTTCTTAGTTGCTCTTCAGATTCAGGGATCCATTTTTTTATCAGATGGTAAAAGTCACTGGTAATATCTGTGGTTGTGTTATACAACTCAATCTGCCTTGATTTTAATTTATAGCCGGATATGTTTACCCTGATCATACTGCCGTCCAGCAAACGTCTTTCATACACATGTTGTAATGTATCATAGGGGACAGTTCGCAGGTAGTGATATATGCTGTCACTTTCATGGGAGGAGAGCGCTTTCATATATACTTCTTTAAATGCAGTAAACGCAGGATTAACTTGTGTGTCTGCATAGATGTACAGTCCTCTTTCTGTCAGCTTGTATATATACGGGAATCCCCAGGAACTGAAACAATCCATCCTGACAGTGAATTTTTTACGACCAGGGTTGGAGGCAAAAATAAAAAGCAAGCAAACCAGTGCGATCAACGTTCCTTTAAAACACCCCATAATTTGGCTATTTAATTCATTCAACTTCCACTACCAGTTCAATCTCCACTGCCATATTGAAAGGTAATGAACACATACCAACAGCTGATCTGGCATGCTTCCCCTTTTCCCCGAACACTTGCACCATCAGGTCAGAGAAGCCATTGATCACTTTTGGGTGGTCTTTGAAATCCGCTTCGCAGTTGACCATGCCCAATACTTTTACGATCCGTTTAACTTTATTAAGATCACCGAGTTCAGCTTTTAAAACGGTCAGTTGATTGATGGCGGTGAGTCGTGCTGCGGCAATGCCTTCTTCGAGGGTCAGGTCTTTGCCAACCTTGCCCGTCGTATATACGCCTTTTTCATTGGAAGGACCTTTGCCGGAGAGGAAGAGCAGATTGCCTACGCGTACCACGTTTACATAATTGGCAATCGGTTTGCCGACGGCCGGAAGTTCTATGTTCAGTTTTTTTAGCTGCTCTTCCGCATTTTGTGCATAGCTGGAGTACGTTAGTAGCAGGAACAACCCGAAAAACAATTTCATCGTCTTTCTTTTAATAAACTAATTCAACTGTTTAAATACAACTGCCGCCAGTATCGCCCCCAGAATCGGTCCAACGATGGGCACCCAGCTATACCCCCAGTCACTGTCTCTTTTTCCTTTTATGGGAAGAATAAAATGTGCAATGCGCGGTCCCAGGTCACGGGCCGGGTTGATGGCATATCCTGTCGGGCCGCCGAGGGAGAGCCCGATGCCTAAAACCAGCAGAGAGACGGGTAATGCATTCAGCGTACCCATGGAACTGGTGGGATCTGTAAACGAAAGAGCACCGAACATTAAGATGAAAGTACCGATGAATTCCGTAAACACATTATTCAGCGGTTTGCGGATACCGGGGGCTGTACAAAAAATCGCTTTTTTGAGGTCGGCATCTTCGGTTATTTCAAAATGGGAATGGTAGGTGAGCCAGACAATAACCGCTCCGGTAAATGCGCCGGCCATTTGGGCGAGCAGGTAGGTGCCTACCAGCGATGAACTGAATTTACCGGTCACAGCTAATGCGATCGTTACGGCCGGATTGAGGTGACCGCTGCCACCCAGCTTGAGTGAAGTGAATACACCAATAAATACCGCCATGGCCCAGCCAAAGGTGATCACAATCCACCCACTGTTCTGGCCATTGGTTTTGTTCAATACTACATTGGCCACCACCCCGGCTCCGAGCAGGAAGAGGATGGCAGTACCGATAAATTCTCCGAGAAAAGGGGACATAAGCAATCGTTTTTAATGAGGAAGATAATGGGTGGCAATATTTTTAAAGTTATTGATTTGTGCCTGTATCCAGGCCTGGTCTTTATTCAATACATCGGCCAATGCGGCAGCCACCAGCGGGGATTTTTGCAGTGCTACCCTGGCATCCAGTAATAGTTGCCGGGTACGCCGGGAGAGAAAATCCTCTATGGTCATACACATTTCATGATTGGCCGTTTGTTTGACAAGTGTGGTTATTTGCTCATCGGTTAATCCTTCAATGGAAGCCGGAACGGGTCTTAGTACTGCTATTTTTAATTCATGGGTGACACAGGTGATCTGTGACTGAAGTTTCTCTGCTACAAGGTTGACCGTATCTTCTGCCATCTTCCGGTAGGTGGTCCATTTACCACCGGTCACTGTGATCATATCGGATTCTGAGATCGTGATCAGGTGATCACGGGAAAGGGCGGCCGTTACTTTTGATTTTCCTTTGACCAATGGACGAAGTCCGGCAAACATACTACGGATATCACTGTGTTGCGGGTCTTTAGTGAGATAGCGGCCGATATGCGTGAGGATAAATTCAATTTCTTCTTTAAGCGGGATGGGCTCTTCCGTAACTTCCTCCACCGGTGTATCTGTAGTGCCGAGTACAATTTTATCATGCCAGGGAACCGCAAACAGTACACGTCCATCATCGGTCTTGGGGATCATGATGGCGGTATCTCCCGGTAAAAATTCCTTATCCACCACCAGGTGTATACCCTGGCTCGGACTGATCAGGCTTTCATGATCCGGATTATCCATACTGAGGATGCGATCGGTAAAAACACCGGTGGCATTGATCACCACTTTACTTTTTACTTCGTAGTCCTTGCCCGTCAGTTGATTCTTCACCCACACCCCGCAAACGTTCTGCTGTTTCTTCAACAGCGCTGTGACGGGAAAATAATTCAACACCACGGCATCGAGTGTAACAGCAGTTTGTGCCAGGCTGATGGCCAGACGGGCATCATCAAATTGGCCATCATGATAAAGTACCGCCCCGGTCAGATCATCCGGATCCAGGGTGGGGGTGAGTGCCAGTGTTTCTTCTGCACTGAGTAATTCAGAAGGACCGATACCCAGACTACCGGCCATCCAGTCATAAATCTTCAGGCCTATCCCGTAATAAGGTTTTTCCCACCATTTATAATTTGGGACAATGAATTTCTGATTATGTACAAGGTGAGGCGCATTTTTCAGGAGCAGGCCCCGTTCTTTCAACGCTTCCATTACCAGTTTGATATTGCCTTGTTGGAGATAACGGACACCCCCATGTACGAGTTTGGTACTTCTTGAAGAAGTGCCTTTGGCAAAATCGTGTTGTTCAAACAATACTGTTTTATACCCACGGGAGGCTGCATCCACGGCAATGCCGAGTCCGGTAGCACCACCCCCGATAATACAGATATCGAATTCGGTTGTGGAATCCAGTTGCTCGATTAGTGATTGCCGGTTCATGATCTGCTTTATGTTTCGACAAGCTCAACATGACAGCCGTTTTCACCCGGAGCTTGCAGAAGGATGAAGGCCCTTTATTTTTTGAAGATCAACTTGTCAGTCTGAGCTTGCCGAAGACCAGGCTATACTGGCTTTAACGGCTCTTTGCCAGCCATTCACCAGCTGATTACGTTTATCGGTATCCATCGCAGGGGCAAAGGACTGGTCGATCTGCCACTGCTGCTGGATCTCTTCCACATTTTTCCAGAAACCTACCGCTAGTCCGGCCAGGTAGGCGGCACCCAATGCGGTGGTCTCGGTTATTTTTGGCCGTACCACTTTACAATTGAGTATGTCGCTCTGGAACTGCATCAGTGCACTGTTGACAGTAGCTCCGCCATCCACCCGAAGTTCCTTTATCTGAATACCGGAATCAGCTTCCATGGCTTTTAATACATCATAGGTCTGGTAGGCGATGCTTTCCAGTGCCGCTTTGGCAATATGGGCATTGCTGCTTCCACGTGTCAGTCCGAAAATGGAACCACGTGCATATTGGTTCCAGTGCGGTGCGCCCAAACCCGCGAAGGCCGGAACTATATATACACCATCGGTATCTTTTACCTGCGCAGCCAGTTTCTCCACATCTGAAGATTTACGGATGATCTTTAATTCATCCCGCAGCCATTGCACCACGGCACCGGCAATGAATACACTTCCTTCCAGCGCATATTCTGTTTTATCATTAATCTGCCAGGCAATGGTAGTGAGCAGGTTGTTTTTTGACGTGATGGCATTTTCACCAGTATTCATCAGCATAAAACAACCCGTACCATAGGTGTTTTTCACCATGCCCGGTTGGGTGCAGAGTTGTCCGAACAACGCCGCCTGCTGATCACCGGCGATGCCTGCTACGGGAATCCTGGAATCCGGTATGATCTGCCCGGTAACCCCATATATTTTACTACTGGGTTTTACAACGGGAAGTACAGCCGGCGGGATATCAAAGATCCGCAACAGTTCCTCATCCCATTGCAGGGAATGAATATTAAACAGCATGGTCCGGGAAGCATTGGATACATCGGTTACATGCACATCGCCATTCGTGAGTTTCCAGGTAAGCCAGGAGTCTATGGTGCCAAACGCAAGTTCACCTTTAACCGCCTTGTCCCGGGCACCAGGTACATGATCCAGGATCCATTTGAGTTTGGTAGCGGAAAAATAGGCATCGATGATCAGTCCTGTTTTCTCCTGAATTAAGCCGGCTAATCCCGCCGCTTTTAGTTCATCACAATAAGCAGCAGTTCGGCGGTCCTGCCAGACAATAGCATGATAAATGGGTTGGCCGCTGATTTTATCCCAGACTACAGTGGTTTCACGCTGATTGGTGATGCCGATGGCGGACACCTGTTTGGTATTGATCCCGGCCTGGGCCATCGCTTCGGCCATCGTGCCGAACTGCGTACTCCAGATTTCATTGGCATCATGTTCCACCCAGCCGGGTTGCGGGAAAATCTGTTTGAATTCTTTCTGGGCCTGACCAATGATGGCGCCCTTTTTATCCACGACCAGGCTGCGGCTGCTGGTCGTGCCCTGGTCGAGGGCCAGGATATAATGTTCAGCCATAAGGAAAAATTATGGAGGTAAGATAAGAGAAATAGAAATACGATTTTATCTTTAACACCTGTTGTGCAGAACAAATCATATCTCTTCTTATTTTCAATCAAACCTTACACTATGAAAAGAGTGTTCCGGAGCAGTTTTGCTTTCCTTTTTTTTGTATTCCTGCTTTCCTCAGCCACTGCGCAGAAAAACAACTGGCCCAAAACCCTGTTATGGAAGATCAGCGGAAACGGACTTACAAAACCTTCTTATCTGTTTGGAACGATGCACCTGCAGGACAAACGGGTATTTAATCTTGGTGATTCCTTTTACCATCATTTCGAACGGGCCGAGGGGTTTGCCATAGAAGTGGATTTCAGGGAGTATATGGATTCGCTGCTGACCAAGGGGTTTCAGCTGGTGGAGGACAGAAATCTGAAAGACGAGGAGGAGGAGCTCAGTGAGGCAGTGGTGGATTCAGCAGTGATGATTGCCCCCCCACCTCCGGCAGGTGATCTGCAGGTGGCTAAATCGGATGCGGAAAAAAGAATAGCCCGCAACCTGCGAAAGGAATTCCGGAAAATGCGCAGTGAACAACTCAGGAGTCTGCTCCTGCATGGTCAAATGCCAACGATTTTGGATGCCTATTTATATGGAATGGCGATGAAGCAGGGGAAATGGCTGGGTGCGGTGGAAGAAGTGAATGACCAACTGAATCTCCGTGATGAACTTGGAAAAGATATTGACGAGGGCGAAGAAATGAAGCAGCCCGAGCGGATCCTGCTTACCTCGCTGGGAAATATGATTAAAGTGTACCTGGCCCAGGACCTGAACCAGATTGAAGAGATTGCCCTGAACCAGCGGAGTGCCAGAAGCAAAACGCTTGTTTTTAATAACCGCAATCTGAAAATGGCCAGGAGTATGGATAGTTTGAGCCATCTCCGGAGTATGTTTTATGCAGTAGGCGCAGCCCATCTGCCCGGTGACTCAGGCGTTATCATTTTATTGCGAAGTAAAGGCTATACTGTAACTCCGGTCATGTCTACCAGTACTCAGGCGGCTGAAAAGTACGCGGCGGGACTGCCTTCGCTGGCCTGGTATGAAGTGGGGCAGACGGATGGTTTATACAAAGTGGATATGCCGGGCATTCCCTCGGAATACAATCTTTATGGAGAATTAGTAAAAATGAAAGTCTATGTGGATGTCACTACTATGAATTTTTTCATGGCGGGCCATACGATCGCCCAGTTTGGAGATAATGAACTGGAAAGTTCATTAAAGGAAATGGGTAAATCCATGGGTGGGAAGATTATAAATATTAAAAAGTTCAACCGGGAGGAAGTAAAGGGTGTGGAGGGTATGGTGAACAGCGGTACCTCCAGTTTCCGGTTGCAAATGCTGAAAAAAGGGAACAGCGTTTTTTTTCTGATGGTCGGAAGTTCGGGTTCTTATAAAATCAGTAATGCGGATGCGGAAAAATTTTTCTATTCCTTTAAAGCCGGTGAAACCGCTAATCGAAGTACCCCGTCAACCTGGAAGGAATTCAGTCTGCCGGAAAAAGGGGTTTCAGTAAAAATGCCGGCAGTGCCGAAAAGAAACAAAAGTTTCGAGAGGCAGGCAGAAGGTTCGGGTTGGAATTTCCAGGTATTCGATTGTACGGATCCGGCTGCAGGTCTTTACTATCTTTTCCAGGTGAGGGATGTTGCTGCCGGTAATTTCCTCGAAGGGGACTCGCTCTATTTTGAACAATTCAAGGAAAACTTATTGAAGGATGATGTGGTGACGCTCAGGGATGAAGTTGAGGATTACCAGGGACATCGTTTATTGCGTTTTGATGCCGAATCTGATACAGAATCATTGTTCTATAAAACGCAGAACCTCGTCAGGGGTAACCGGATCTATACCATGATGGTCATGGGGCATGTATCCAAGAAAGAGGAGGAAGGACCGGATCATTTTTTCAAGTCACTAAAACTGGAAGAGCTGAAGAAAACGGTTTTCACCGTGCAAACAGCGGATAATCTCAGTTTCAGCAGTATGGCGCCGGACAAATTTGTCAGGGCAACAGATGAAGAGGAGGAGGACAGTACCCGTATCCATTATACCAGTTTTGATCCGAATGAAGTGACTTCCTATGAAGTGGTAAAAGATATACTTCCGCCATTATTCTGGGTGAAATCCGATACGGCTTTTTACCGGGTAAGAGCAAAAACAGGTGTAAGCTATAATGACTCATTGCTAAAATATTCTATTGTTCATAACGGGAAGATCAGGGGCGTGGAGCAGTTGGTACAGCTTTCAGGAGGCAGTATGATAAAGCGCCTGCGTTACCTGCTGCATGATGATACACTCTATACATTAATCAGCTTTATCCCGGCGAAGCTGGTGTCAGACGAATCGCATTCTCAGTTTTTTGAACAGTTCCGCATCCGGAATGACCATACCACTTCTTCGGTATTGAAAAACAAAGCTGCCGCGTTATTTGAAGCGCTTTCTTCAAGGGACAGTCTTCGTTTTACAAAAGCCGCTGAAGTGATCGGGGATATCAGTTTTGATAAAACAGATCTGCCTTTACTGCATAAAGCACTGCTCGGCACCTATCTCGACGATACACTTTCATGGAATAATGCCCGGGGAAAACTGATCAGGGCCATAGAACCGGTTACCGACAGCAGTACCGTGATGTTTGTTAGGGCAAATTATCATTTGTTGGCAGAACGGGGAAGCGATCAGCTGGAATTGCTGAATGTGCTGCTGAATTACAAGAACCGGTATGCGTATGAGACATGGAAAGAATTATTCCTCGGCAAGCCACCTTCAAATCCGGGCGTTCGATCTTCTATCAGTTACCGGATCACAGATTCACTGGAACTTACCCAGCTCTTTTACCCCGAGATATTGCGATTATTGAAAAACGAACATTATTGGGAAAATGTTTCGGCATACACAGCAAAACTGCTGGATAGCGGGTTGGTGAGCAGGGAAATGCTGCAGCCCTATACGCGGGATATCTATTATATAGCAGATACGCTGCTCAAAGGCAATATACTTAATCAGGAGGATGTATGGAGCTGGGGTTACAGTAACCTGCTGGATCTCCTGGGCCACATCAATAGTGATGAATCCAATCAGTTGCTGCAGCGGTTTTTAAAAGGCAAGGAAATTTATCTGAAAAGTGTGGCGGCAATGCGTCTTGTTAAAAATGGTCAACCGGTTGATCGGTTAGAATTGGAGAAACTGGCGGCCGATAATGAATACCGGCTGAATTTGTACAATGAGCTCAAGGGTCTGGGGAAGGCATCCCTGTTTCCGGAAAAATACCTGAGTCAGCGGAATTTTGCAGAAGCCGAATTATTTACCTATGCCTCGGATGAATACACGCCATCTGCCATTGAGTATTTGGGAGAGCGGCTGGCTGAGTTTAGCGGCGGGCAAAAGCGTTTTTTTCTTTTCAGAATCACATTTGAAGAGGAAGAAGGAGAAAAGCCGGAAACCTATCTTGGAATTGCAGGGCCATATGAGATTGATCCGAAGAATCTCGAAACATCAAATGATGCCACCGGTTATCATTATGATGAAGCATATAACAAGAAACAGGTAGACAAACACTTCCGTACTTTATTGGATAATGCGGAAGAATATATAAAGAAGTGGAAAAATAAATAGGGCCAGTTAATAAGCGGTTGCCTTTATAAAGGCAACCGCTTATTCGTTTACCCTATCTGATGCATGGCTTTATACGATTTTCCAAACCGGTCAGTAGCTATAACCTTCACTTCCTTTCCCGGTTTATTGATCAGCCCCTTAAACAGGTGATTGGTTTTTTTCGGTTCTGCAAATCCCCTTGGTTTTGGCAGGTCGGGTCCCAATAGGCTGGCATAGGCCAATGGATCAAACCCTTCGGTTTGGGTCAATGCACCCTGACTGATACCGTCAATAAAATATTCTGTCTTCCAGGCCGGGTCATAATTCCAGATATTCACCAGAATTTCTTCTGGCTGGCCTGGTTTATCGGGCTGGTAGATCTTTAACTGGTAGTCTATTTCCTTTCCGGTGGATTGGTAATGCCAGCTGAGCTCATTTCCGGTTACGGTATATACACCATATCCACAAGGCGTACCATCACCACAGATAGGTCCTGTCCACCAGGCGCCGCAGACTGTCCCGTGATTGTGTTCGTAAATATTACCTTTTATATCATTTACATTATAATGTGTATGTCCCGACATGATGTGTACATTCCTGTCGCCGAGTATTGCATAGAGATCCTGGTTGTTTTTCACGCCGCTGTGAACAGGGATATGCAGGCAGAGAATTACCAGGTGATCCTTCGGGACAAATGACAGGTCCTTTTTTAGCCAGTCCAGCTGGTGCTGGGTGATAAACCCATCATATTCCCGTTCCTTACCCAGGTATCGTACATCATCCATAACCACATAGTGTGCTTTGCCCCGGTTAAAGGAATAATAAGTGGGGCCATATGTTTCCTGGAAACTGTCATCCGAAACGGAATCATCTCCTTTATTATAATCCATATCATGATTGCCAAGGCATTGAAAGAACGGGATGCCCATCTGTTTGACCGCTTTATCATACTCGGCAAAAAGGCCCAGTTCATCCCATACAATATCTCCGACGGCTATGCCATGGAATAAAGTGCCTGATCCTGCCCCAGCCACCAGTCGTTGCACATCAGGTACGGATTCAGTCATCATTTTTTCGACATCTGATTTATTTTTTACCTGTGGATCAGCCCAGATGATAAACCGGTGCTCATTGTCATCCTTGCCCAGACGAACCAATTCGAAATCAGCTGAGCGGCGGTTCAATTTGCTGGCGGGTATATAGTGTCTTGCAATCCCCTGTTCCTGATTAAATGCATAGCCAGCCGGCGTTGACATAAAAACACTGCTGGCGGCAGCATGCAGACTGAGTTGATAACGGCCTTTGTTATCTGTGGTAACGACGGAATACCCATCGCTGATGACTACACCGGCGATTCCTTTGCCATTTGCCCTGACCTTTCCTTTTATGATCCGGCCACTATTGCTGAAAGCAGCGGAGGTTACAAATGGAGTCAGCAACACCCCACCGGTGATCCATCCGATTTGCTGAATAAAAAATCTTCTTTTCATATTGCTGGTTCAGTTGTTTAAAAAAGGCTGACTTTATTATCTAAGGTCAGCCTCTTCCGGTAACTCATCAATTTATTTTTCCCACCATACTTTCACATTAATATTATCACCACCCATACCGGTTACGGCTTCATTGTATTTATCCGGGTTACTCACTTTTACCGAAATCGGGTACATGAACCGGGAGGGCATCACCCCATTATTCAGCATACCGGCAGCTACCGGGAGTGTGGGAAAGCCGGTACGACGGTATTCAAACCATTGCTGGTAATCCACAAAAACCTGGGAATAATATTTCTGTAATAGAATACGTTCCAGCGTGCCATTATAGGCGGCAAAGGTATTGGTGAAATAATCGGCTGGCATGGTGACAGTCCATTGTTCCATAGCTGCCTTAACTGCTTTTTCATAAGCTGTTTTTGCTCCTGTATTATTTCCGGCTTTCCATTCAGCTTCGGCCCTGATGAATTCCACTTCTGAGTAAGGGAATAAGGGCACAATCATTGGTGCAGTGACCAGTGCCACAAGCAGGTTGGAAGGCGTATACGTAAACTGACTTTCATTTCCGGCATAGCCGTGAGGAATACCGGCATATCCGATGTTTGGGAAAGGGGAAGTGAGACTCTTTGCCTGTGAACAGAATTTTGCCCGGCGGGGATCATTCATGGCATTCAGGCTATCCAGGAAAAATTTACCGGCAGCACGGAATGTCGTGAAATCGATCGGGCGGCCCCAGGGTGACATCAGCGGGGTGATCCCCGATAAATTGAGCACTGCTGCTTCCGCATTACTGGTAAATACAGGATATTGAGCGGTATTATTCAGGATGGCCCTGATTTTTGTATAGACATCCAGTTCTGTTCTTTTAGACAACCGGAGCAGAAGACGGAGTTGCAGGGAATTGCAGAATTTTTTCCAGCGGCTTACATTATTGGCAAACAGAATCTCGGTCCCATATAACATGGTACGGCTGCTGTTGAATAATTTGTTGGCCGAATCCAGGTCGCTGATCAGTTTGGGATAAATAGTGGATTGCTTATCAAAAACCGGATAGAATAACTGTTCATTGCCTTTGAGTGCTTCTGAATAAGGAATATCGCCAAAGCAGTCGGTCAGGTTTGAAGTCACCCAGGCATTCAGCGTCATGGCGATGGCCTGGTAATTGGGATCTTGAGCGTTTACAGCTGCTTCATGCATTTCCTTGATATTCTTCATCCACCTGAAGTAGGTATTCCATGTACTGTTGCCGGTGTTTTCTGTTATATCATACCGGTGAATGCCTCCCGTGGAACTGGGAAACGGCAACATTACCTGCATCAGGTTAAACGTGATACCGTCCGCCTGTCTCATATTAAAGGAAGACACTTCGTATAGAATAGGATTCAGTAAAGTGCCCGGACTGATGGCTTCAATCCGGTTGGGGTCAGTATTTACTTCTTCAAAGTTTTTGGTACAGGCGCTGAACAGGAAACTGATTCCGGTTGCAAGGGCCAATATTTTATGGAGTGCTTTCATCAGATTATTTTTAAAAGTCAGCAGATCAGAATTTAAGGGTCAGGTTAACACCCATGGTACGGGTGGAAGGAAGTTGTCCCATTTCCACACCGGGTAGAAGCGTTGAACCGTTTAACGCGGCAGTTTCAGGGTCAAAAATGGGGAAGCTGGTAAACAGCAACAGGTCACGGCCATAAAGAGCGAATGTAGCCTGGCGGATAAATGATTTACCAAGCAAACTTTTGGGCAGTGAATATTCGATCCTGGCTTCGCGGAGTTTCAGGTAGGTAGCATCAAAGGAATTGGCTTCCACATTGGCCCGGCGGTAGTATTCTGTGTAATACTCAACAGGTAATACTTTTTTGGTATTGGCATTATATCGGCCACCACCTTCATCCACCACGCCATTTCCGATAATGAAGTTGTCTTCCCTGCCAAGTAAAGTATGCTTTAGTTTTCCCTGTTCAGTCATTTTATGGTGTGTCTGAGAATAGATGATTCCACCATAGGATGCGTCGAACAGGAAACTGAAACGGAAATCACGGTAACGGAATTCATTCTGGAT
>CAZLRY010000019.1:7538-19831 GCA_964561675.1 uncultured Chitinophaga sp. | reverse complement strand
GTTTCACAAGTCCTGAACGATTCGAAAAACCGTAGAATGTTCATTGGGTACTGTTACTGTTGACACTTTTATATTTAAAATTTTCAAAATGAACATTTACGTAGGAAATCTCAGTTGGAACCTGAAGGATCAGGATTTATCTAACCTTTTTGCAACACATGGCGAAGTTAGCTCCGCTAAAATTGTTACTGACAAATTCACTAACCGCAGTAAAGGTTTTGGATTTGTAGAAATGACCAACGACGACCAGGCCCAGGCTGCTATTGCTGCCCTGAACGGTACTGAAGTTGACGGTCGTAACATCGTTGTTAACGAAAGTCGTCCTAAACCGGAAGGTGGCGGCGGCGGTGGCTTCAAGAAAAGAAGCTTCGGCAATGGTGGCGGCGGTGGCGGCTACAAAGGTGGCGGCGGCGGCGGCTTTAAGAAAGGCGGCGGCGGCGGCGGATTCAACCGTGATCGCGGTGGATACGGCAACGACTATTAATTATTCGTCCTTCCCATAAACAGAAAGTCTGGTGCGACATTGTCGGACCAGACTTTTTTTATTGAACCGGATTATACACCCGTGCTATTAATCTGTTTTCTTAACACTACCGGCACCGGATACCCGCTGACTCACGGTGGCATTTCCCTTATACTTCACATCAGCAGCTCCTGATACACCCACATCCAGTTTTACACTGGCAAAAACTTCTGCATTGCCCGCACCTGAAATATCCACTTTCGTATTCTCAGCCAGCAGCTCATAACATTTGATGTCTGTACTTCCCGAACCATCCACACTGAAATCACGGGTTTCTCCTTTCAGGGTTACTGAACCCGCGCCACTGACCTCCACATTAACCGCAGGCGCATTCACTTCGAGCTTAGCATCCGAAGCACCACTCAGGTCCACGTTAAGCGTACCACTACTGCTGATCTTATTTTCAGTAAAAATATCACAGGCACCGGATGCATTTAACCGGGTAAACTCGGGGGCACTTACATACACCTTAATAGACCGGGTGGGCTTCAGGTTAATTCCGTTTTTGGTCCGGATTCTGAGCATGGAACCGTCCAGGTCCACTTCCACATACTTCAGGAGATTCTCATCACCATCTACCCTGACTGCCGTAACACTGTCTGTTCTGACATAAAGATCGATGGCCCCGCTTACTTTCACACCGGTGAAAGATCCGGCGGTTCGGGTTTCCGTAGCCATTTTCCCATTTCCACGGACCCGCTTTCCCATAAAATTACTACAAGAAGAAAGCACCAGCAAAGCGCCGGTAAGCATCACTAATATTCGTTTCATAACTGAGCGATTTAAGTTAACCGAAGATACCAAGGTTTGTCTGCTTTTCCTGTTAGACGCCGGACTTAAACTAAGGTTACCCACAAGCGGCGTTTTTCCGGTTTTACCGGCATCCAACGGCTTCCAGCCTGTCCGGATTTCTTTACCTTCGCAGCACTATGACAGAAAAGATACTCATCCTGGATTATGGTTCTCAATACACCCAATTGATTGCGAGGGCCGTGCGGGAAGCTAATGTTTATTGTGAAATCATCCCGTTTCATAAACCCTTTACGGTTGAACCGGGTCTCAAAGGGATTATCCTCTCCGGCTCCCCTTTTTCAGTCAATGAACCCAATGCTCCGGATACCGATGTAGCCGCACTGGTCAGCCAGGTGCCGGTACTTGGTGTTTGTTATGGCGCACAACTGACGGCTAAACGATATGGCGGACTGGTGGCTAAAAGTGATAAGCGCGAGTATGGCCGTGCCATCCTTCAACGTAAAAAAGAGGATACCCTTTTCAATGAAGTAAGTGACCAGAGCCAGGTCTGGATGAGTCACAGTGATACCATCAAACAACTTCCCGAAGGTTTTGAGTTACTCGCCGATACGGATAGTATTCCTGTTGCCGCTTTCCGTAAAGCAGGCACTGAAGGAAATCCATTGTACGGCGTACAGTTTCACCCGGAAGTATATCATTCCAAAGAAGGCAAAAAAATCATTCATAATTTCCTGGTGCATATCTGCGGATGCAGCCAGGACTGGACACCAGCCCATTTTATCACGGATACGGTTGCTCAGTTAAAAAAACAGATCGGTGACCGGAAAGTGATCATGGCCCTCAGTGGCGGTGTTGATTCCACCGTAGCAGCCACCCTGATTCACCGCGCGATTGGTGACAGGCTCTCCGGCATTTTTGTCGATAACGGGGTGCTCCGTAAAGACGAATTTGAATCCGTATTAGAAACCTATGCACAAATCGGTCTGAATGTAAAAGGGATTGACGCCCGTGAACATTTTTATACCAAACTGGCCGGCAAAACTGATCCGGAAGAAAAAAGAAAGATAATCGGTGCAGGATTTATAGACGTTTTCCAGGAAGAGGCAAAAAAAGTGGATGGTGTTGAATTACTCGGTCAGGGCACGATTTACCCGGATGTGATTGAAAGTGTATCTGTACACGGACCATCCGTGACCATTAAATCGCATCATAATGTGGGCGGATTACCTGAACACCTGCACCTGGAGCTTGTAGAACCACTCCGCTCTCTTTTCAAAGACGAGGTTCGTAAAGTGGGCCGTGAACTTGGCATCCCGGCAGAAATGATCGACCGCCACCCCTTCCCCGGTCCCGGACTCGCCATCCGTATCCTGGGTGATATTACAGAAGAAAAGGTACAGTTATTGCAACAAGCAGATCACCTGTATATCAAAGCCTTGAAAGATAACAATCTTTATGCAACGATTTGGCAGGCAGGCGCTATCTTACTTCCGGTAAAAAGCGTGGGTGTAATGGGTGATGAGCGTACCTACGAGTATACGGTTGCATTAAGGGCGGTGACCAGCGTGGATGGTATGACTGCAGACTGGGCACATCTGCCCTATGATTTCCTGGCCAATGTGTCCAACGAAATCATCAACAATGTTCGCGGGATCAACCGGGTGGTGTACGACATCAGCAGTAAACCTCCCGCCACGATAGAATGGGAATAACCATTATTAAATAGGATACTATGCGAATTCATTACTGGGTGCTGGCCACCCTGTTTTTACTGACTCAAACCGCGCAGTCACAGGAGCAGGCACCTAAATTCAAGATTGCCATTTTTGCCCCGTTGTACCTGGACTCAGCTTTTGATAACCAGTCCGAATACCGCTATGCAAAAAATGTTTTTCCCAAGTTTATTAATCCGGGTCTTGAATTTTATGAAGGCGCCCAATTAGCGCTCGACTCCCTGAACAAAGAAAAGATCAACCTGGAAGTCATGGTATTTGATACCCGGTCGGCCAGCCAGACGATCCAGCAGCAACTTGCCGGTGCTTCTATGAAAGAAATGAATTTACTGATCACCTATTGCACTGCTGCGGAAGTAAAAATTTTTGCTGATGCCGGGTTGCAAAAGAATGTACCCGTGATTAATGTCAACCTGCCCAATGACGGCGGGGTTACCGGCAATCCCTTTTATGTAATGCTGAACTCTACGCTTAAAACCCAATGTGAAGGGATCTACCGGCATATCCAGAAGTTTTATGCGCTTGACCGGCTGATCGTGTTCAGAAAAAAAGGAGTACTCGAAGACCGGATCAAATCCTACTTTGACGATTTTGCCAAAAACACAATGGGAGTGCCACTGAAATTAAAATACATTGATCTCACTGACAGTTTTCAGGTGAACCAGCTCTCCCCTTACCTTGATACGCTTCAAAACACGCTCTGTATTGCGGGCAGCCTGGATGAAAATTTTGGTAAACGACTGGCCCTGCAACTGGCTTCACTAAAAAAGCAGAACATCAAAGCCACCGTTATGGGAATGCCTACATGGGATGCAATCAGGGATTTTACAAGGCCGGAGTACCGGGGGATTGAAATCGTGTACAGTACCCCATTCTATAATCCACGTACGGATAAAGTGAGCCAGAGCATTACCACTACTTTTAACAACCGGATGTTCGCCAGGCCCAGTGATATGGTCATGAGGGGTTATGAAACGGTGTGGCGTTTTGCAAAACTGATGCTCCAGTATAAATCAGACTTTGCTTCCAATATCACCCGCAAAGAATTCAATGTGTTCCGCGAAATGGATATACAGCCCGTGCTGAATAAACAAACCATGACCCTGGACTATTTTGAAAACAAAAAACTCTATTTTCTGAAATGGCAGGACGGGATCATTAAATCCGTGAATTAACTCTCCTGCTTTACTATTCAGACTACACGCGTGTACAATTCTCCCGGATATAAAATAATCTGCCAATGGCTTGAAGCAAAAGGGTTCAGGCCATTTTTATTCCAGGAAGAAACATGGACGCATATATCCGCCAATGAAAGCGGGCTGGTCAATGCGCCTACCGGTTGTGGCAAAACCTTTTCTGTTTTCCTGGGTACCCTGATCCGCTATATCAACCTGCACCCGGATGATTACCAGACACGGAAGACTGTTGGACTGCAATTGATTTGGATCACTCCGCTCCGGGCGTTGGCAAAAGATATCGGCCGGGCGATGGAAGAAGTATTAGCGGAACTCCGGCTTCCCTGGAAAGCAGGGATCCGCAATGGCGATACCTCTGTTGCCGAACGTACCCGCCAGAAGAAACAGATGCCGGAAATCCTGATCATCACCCCGGAAAGCCTGCACTTGCTACTCGCACAAAAAGGTTACCCCGCTCTCTTTGGTTCATTGAGCGTAATTGCAGTGGATGAGTGGCATGAGTTATTGGGCAGCAAACGAGGCGTACAGGTGGAGTTGGCCATATCCCGCCTCGTTCACTTGCAGGAAATTCCATCCCGGCGACCCATGATATGGGGCATATCAGCCACTATCGGAAATCTTGATGAAGCCGGCGAAGTATTGCTTTCCCCATTACAACGGCCATGCATAACCGTAACCGCGAAGCTCCGTAAAGAAATCAGGGTGGAATCGATTTACCCGGATGAAATTGAAAAGTATCCCTGGGCCGGTCATCTGGGAATCAAACTGGCACACAAACTGATTCCGGTTATTCAGTCAGGCGGAACCTGTCTTATCTTCATCAATACCCGGGGAATGAGTGAAACCTGGTACCAGACCTTGCTGGATATTTGTCCCGACCTGGCAGGCGTTATTGCCCTGCATCATGGAAGTATTGACCCGGAACTCCGCAATTGGATTGAAGATAACCTGCATACTGGCCGGCTTAAAGCCGTGGTGTGTACCGCCAGCCTTGATCTGGGCGTTGACTTCCGTCCCGTGGATACAGTGATCCAGGTCGGATCGCCAAAGGGGGTGGCCCGTTTTTTACAAAGAGCCGGACGTAGTGGTCACCAGCCTGATGCAATAAGCCGGATCTTTTTCCTGCCAACACACTCGCTTGAACTCATGGAAGCAGCGGCCCTTAAATCAGCGATGGGGGAAAACCTGATTGAAAGCCGGGTCCCTTTCACCAACTGCTACGATGTTTTATTACAATACCTGAACACATTGGCTATATCAGAAGGCTTCTGCAGTCCTGAATTATACAATGAAATAAAAACCACGTACTGTTACCGGGATCTCTCCGAAGATGAATGGGGACAATTGCTTCACTTTGCGACGCAGGGTGGCAATGCTATGCAGCAATACGATGATTTTAAAAAAGTGGAACTGGAGGATGGCGTGTACCGGATAAAAAGCCGGAAACTGGCGATGCGGCACCGGATGCATATCGGTACCATCGTAAGTGATGCGATGCTGAAAGTAAAATTTATAACCGGGGGATATATTGGTGTGATTGAAGAGTATTTTATTTCCCGTTTGTCACCGGGTGATGTGTTTACACTGGCTGGCCGTAACCTTGAATTTGTACTGATCAAAGACATGACGGTATTGGTACGGAAATCAACCAGTAAAAAATCAATCATCCCCAGCTGGAATGGCGGCCGGATGCCACTGAGTGCAAACCTCGGGCGGAAACTTCGTTCGGAACTGAACCGTTACCGGGAGGGGACTTCCTCTGACTCGGAAGAACTGAAAGCCCTTCATCCGTTATTTGCTTTACAGGCTTCCTTGTCACATGTACCTGCGGAAAATGAATTACTGATCGAGCAGATTGAGACAAAAGACGGGTTTCATCTTTTTGTTTACCCGTTTGAAGGCCGTCTTGTTCATGAGGCCATGGCTGCAATACTGGCCTGGCGGATCAGCCGGATACAGCCAATTACCTTTTCCTTTGCCATGAATGACTATGGCTTTGAATTGCTGAGTGACCAGCCTATTCCGGTAGATGATACCAATGTATATGAATTGTTCAGCACGGAGGGGTTGCTGATGGATATACAGCGCAGTGTTAATAATACGGAAATGGCCCGCCGGAAATTCAGGGATATTGCTGTGATCGGCGGTCTGATTTTCCAGGGAATGCCGGGTGAAAAAAAGAAAGCCCGTCACCTGCAATCCTCCGCTTCTCTGTTGTTTAATGTGTTCAGCGAATATGATTCCGGCAACCTGTTGCTCCGGCAGGCCTACCAGGAAGTGCTGGACCAGCAAATGGAGGAAGCCCGGTTAAGGGACATGTTGCAGCGGATTCAGCAATCAAAAATTGTCCTCACTTTCCCGGAGCAACTCACGCCCTTCTGTTTTCCGATTAAAGTGGACAGTATGCGCGAAGATCTCTCTTCAGAAAAACTCGAAGACCGGATCAAAAAAATGCAGCAACAATTGAAATAAGAAAAAATTGTTTTATAGATTTGGCAACTGTCAATGAAAAACCCGGTTCCATATATCCTCCGCGATCAAACACTTTGGTTATCTCCTGAACGTTGTATTCTTTGGGAAGAAGAAAACACCCTGATTGTAGCCGACCTGCACCTGGGTAAATCAGGTCATTTCCGGAAAGAAGGAATCGGTATTCCTCAGCGTATTTATAAAGCAGACCTGCAGCGGCTGATGGCACAACTCTACCTGTACAAGGCAGACAGACTCATCATTGCCGGCGATTTCACGCATAGCACGGCCAATAAGGAACTGGACCTCTTTTTGAAGTGGAGGAAGGATTTTTCCTTACTGCAGATCGACCTGGTAAAAGGGAATCACGATATACTGGCGGACAACTGGTATGCGGCGGCCGATATTCAGGTACATGAATGGAAACTGGCTGCAGGTCCGTTTTTATTTTTGCATGATAAGAAAGCCGAAAAAGACCTGACGGAAGAAGAATTAAAAAAATACCGTTTTACCGGTCACGTGCATCCGGCCATAACCCTGAAAGGTAAAGGAAAACAAACCCTGCGATTCCCCTGTTATTATTTTACGAAAGATGCGGCGGTATTGCCCGCATTCAGCCGCTTTACCGGGGGATTTAAAGTCGAACCAAAGAAAGGAGATCAGGTTTTCGCCCTGGTGGATGACGGCATTATGCAGCTGTCTTAATGTTTCCGGCGAAGCTGGTTATAATCGAGGAAATAAATAAACCTGACGGTCACTTCATTCCCGTGGCGTAAATCAAAGGTTTTACTGAGGTTACGCAGGTAATTATTCTGCCCGGAATTAAACTGAATTGTTTCATCACTGCCCAGCCAGTTTTTATACCCCAGGATCAGGCGGCTGCCCAGCCGGAAATCCCAGGTCAGAAAAGCATCTACATTAAATACATTGACATTATCATCCTGCCCACTGATAAATGGACGGCTGATCAGATCGCCGCGGTTGTCCACATTATGAAAGCTGGCATAGTTCACTTTATTCCAGTAATGCCGGGCCCTGAGCGTAAGATTCAGGCGATAGGCAAAATTGTAAATACCTGACAGCACTGAAGTGAAGTCCCGGTTTTTACGGAAGCCCACAATCGGCTCCCCGTTTGTTTCCCGCATAAACGCATACCCAAGCTGATTGTCTTCGAAGTGGGAACTGGTTTGAAGATCCAGGGAAAAACGATCTCCAAAGCGGTATCGCATGCCGAGTGAAACGGACCGGTAGGTATTGCTGAATTCAGGTGCCACGGCATAGACCAACCCAAAATTGACGAAGGCTTTCTTCCGGCTATCGGTGCTGCCGGAGGCTTCCAGGGAATAATTTGACGGGTAACGAAGAGCCCGTCCATCGGTACGTAGTTCGAAATAATTACTTTCCCAGCCGGGTACCACACCAGCCACCACACTCAGGTCCCAGAAATTGCGGAACAACCAGAAGCCCCTGGCCTGCACATCAAACCGGTTGTACGCATAGGGTTTGTACAGGTATTGTAAACGGGGCAAGAGCGTATAACTGTAATCAATAAGCGAACGGCTGGGCTTATACCGACGGTATGAAATACTGCCCCGGTAACTGATTTCATTGGCCGCCTGCAAAATACCGAGATCATTCGGGTCATAATTTTTTGATTCCACATTGCCCATCACATAATACTGCCAGTTACCGCTCACCTTGCCATAACGCAGGGTGGTATTGTATCCGTCATAACCACTGGACGACCAGATTTTGCTATACCGGGCCGTTCCTTGCAAGGCATGCAGGTTCCGTTTATCATAAAGGGCAAAATCAAGGGCCGATACATTCGCATCACGGGCCGCCCCGTTTCGCATTACATTGGTATTGGTAAATGTCAGGGATGATCGGCCTTTAAAGGCCTGATCCAGCACCAGGATATTATAATTAGCGAGCGGTTCTGTTTCGATGGTGGTTTCCTCCCGGGTTATTTTATTACGCAGGGTAGCTTTCATCGGAGCTGTTACTGCGTTAAATATGCCGATCCCCAGTTTGTTTTTTGTGCGGCCTGAAAACTTTACGGCATTGTATAACTGGGTACTGGTGGGATTCCGGACAATCTCCAGGTCCGGGTCTGATTCTGCCATGCCAATTACGGAGTAATATCCGCCCGGGAGTGCACCAACCCTGCGGGAATAAAAAAGCTTTGCTTTATTAAAAATTTCGGTACCCTCGGTAAAGAACTGGCGGTTTTCCTGAAACTGCACTTCATAAGGGGTCAGGTTGTTCACCACATTATCTGAAATCACTTGTCCAAAATCGGGCACCAGCGTCGCATCCAGCGTAAAACTTTCATTCAGTCCGTACTTCAGATCCATGCCACCATTCCGTAACCATTCATTGAGGTATCCGTTCCCAACCGGTGATGTCCTGAATCCGGTTGTTACATAGGGCGAAAAACTGAGCCGCAAAGGTGGTTCAATATGCTTTAATCCTGAAAGCTGGCCAAACTGGTTGGCAAATCCGTTAACTGTCGGACTGATCGGATTCCAGAAATCAGTTTCATTGTTCCGGCGTGTAAACCGCAGCAATTGTAATCCCCAGTCCTGGACCTCTTTTTTTGAAAACCGGAGAGAGACATATGGAATACGCATTTCGACCACCCATCCATCTTTTTGCATACTCACTTTACTTTCCCAGACAGCGTCCCAGGTTTTGTCCCCATAACTGCCAAACTCACCAGAGTAAGTGGGAGATACCCGTGCATCAGATTGCACATTGGCGGTGGTTACCAGGAACTGGAATCCATTTTGTTTGTCATGGTAGGTGTCAAAAAAGACAGAAAAATAGTCGACATCCCTCATTTGTTCTCCATCCCTGGCCGTGAACTGCTTTCTGATGAGTGAAGGATCGTCAAAAAGATAAGCACCCACATAGATCGCGGTATTGTCATACAAAATGCGGACAACAGTTTTGCTGCTGGCCGGACTACCGGGAGAGGGGGAGTTTTGAATAAAATCAGTTAAAACCGGCGCTTCCTGCCAGGCGTCATCATTCAGCAATCCGTCGATACGGGGTGCCTGTACGGTTTTTACCGCCTCTGTTGTTTTAACCTGTGCAACTGATTGAAAACAAAGGAGTAAAAGAAATATATAGTAAAAATGTTTTAACCTCATCAGCAGGGTTGCCTTCTACAAATATATAGACAAAAAAGCAGGTGGAAAGGCTGCCCGCCGGACTGTTTTAAACTTTCTAAGTGACTGTCTGATATTCAGTTAATTCGCTTTTTAAGGGAACTTACCTGTTGCTGCAGATCAGACACCACGTTGGCCAGCTGATTCATATCCCATCGGTTCTGGGTATTTGCCCGGGCAATGACCACCTGGGCCTGCCACATCTCCAGTACTTCTTCTGCATTTACAGTGTAGGGGTGAAAAGAGGGGTTATCGCTGATCAGGGTAAGTTTATTCTTTATTTTATTATGCTTTTGCACCCGCTTATAAACAATGCCCTCATTTCTGGAAATCACTATACAAGCTGCATTGTTCTTCATTTCATCCAGGTTATCGACTTTTTCGCCTACGATTACGGATCCGCTTGGAGTAGGAAGCATAGAATCCCCGATTATTTCAAAAGCCCGGTAATTTCCTCCGGTCAGCATCGGGAGTGTAAACGTGTTCAGCTCATCAATAAACTCAGGATCAGCATATCCGGCCAGGTAACCGGCGGCGGCTTTTACCGGGACAAACTGGATCTCCGCTTTTCCGGCTGCCATTTTCATCGCTCTTCGCCTGGCGAGATAATTGGCTTTGTTATCACTCAGGTCTTTCCGGAGTATTTCATCCAGCGTTAACTTGAACATATCACAAACAGCTTCCAGGACATCTATCCGGGGTTCCGCCCTTTCTTCTTCATAAGCTCCCAGCAGGGAACGTTTAATGTGCAGTTTGTTGGCAAACTCCTCCTGTGTCCAGCCACGCAGCTTGCGGAGGTATTTCAGGTTTTGATTTGAGACAGCCATGATAATCTAATTTATTTAGCTGCAAAATACTAATTATTTTAGATTTTCCAAATCCTTTCTTTTCAGGCGGCTTGGATAACCCGGAAAAAACAGGGATTTTTGTATCCTATGAAAAAGAAAACCATAACCCATCCTGAAAAAAGTAAAAAAAATACCCGGGTAAAAGAAAAACCGGTCATCCTGATTACCAATGATGATGGCATCACCGCTCCTGGTATCCGAAGCCTGGTGGAATCGGTCAGGGATATCGGGAAAATCGTGGTGGTGGCACCTGACAAAGCACAGTCGGGTATGGGGCATGCCATCACAATCGGACAACCGCTCCGGTTGCATAAAGTACAAATGTTTGACGGAATTGAGTCCTGGTCCTGTACCGGAACACCGGTGGACTGCGTCAAACTGGCCGTGGATAAAGTATTGCACCGGAAACCGGATCTCTGCCTGAGTGGTATCAATCATGGTGCTAATCACAGTATCAATGTAATTTATTCAGGGACGATGTCTGCCGCACTGGAAGCAGCTATTGAAAGTATACCCTCTGCCGGTTTTTCCCTGCAGGATTACAGCATTGATGCGGATTTCAGTGGTGCCCGGAAATATGCACGTATCATTGTTGAGCAAATGCTGCGTACCAAAATGGAAAAGCATACTGTACTGAATGTAAATGTACCGTCCATACCGGAAACCCTGCTCAGGGGGATAAAAATCTGTCGTCAGGCCTATGCCAAATATGAAGAGGATTTTATTGAACGCAAAGACCCGCATGGAAAACACTATTATTGGCTGACGGGAGAGTTTGTGAATTTTGATAAGGGGAAAGACACAGATGTATGGGCCCTGGCCAATAATTATGTAAGTGTGGTGCCGGTGCAATTTGACCTGACCCACTATGGAATGAAAGACAAACTTAAAACCTGGGAAAAATGATATTCACCAAAGACAACCTGAAACTGGGACTGGTGCTTGGACTGGTTGGTCCGCTGGCCGGACTGGCAGTGGTCTATTTTGTAAGTTATTCGGCTTTTACTTTTATGGAGTTTCTGGATAATTTCGTCCATGAAAACAGACTCATCACCTCCATTGGTTCTATGAGCCTGCTGGCCAATGCGGTCCTGTTCACCCTGTATGTAAATACCAACCGGGATAAAACAGCCAAAGGAATATTTATTGTTACCCTGATTTACGGAATCGGCATCCTGGTGCTAAAAATTTTCAACTAAGGGTACATGAAGTATTATATCATTGCCGGCGAAGCATCAGGGGATCTGCATGGCAGTAACCTCATCCGCGAAATCCGTAAAAACGATACCTCGGCTATGATCCGCTGCTGGGGCGGGGATAAAATGAAAGCGCAGGGAGGCGACCTCGTGAAGCATTATCGCGAACTCGCCTTTATGGGTTTTACAGAAGTGCTGATGAACATCCGGACTATTTTCCGGAACCTGGCTTTTTGCCGGGAAGATATCACCGAATTTCAACCGGATGTATTGATTCTTGTGGATTACCCCGGATTTAATCTGCGGATAGCCCGGTGGGCGAAGCAACAAGGCTTCCGGGTGGTCTATTATATAGCGCCACAGGTTTGGGCCTGGAAGGAGAACCGGGTTAAATCGATGAAA
>CAZLRY010000019.1:0-7438 GCA_964561675.1 uncultured Chitinophaga sp. | reverse complement strand
AGTTTATACGCCAGAATAATCATACAAAGAATAAAAACAAAAAGACTGATCCGGTTAATGCCATGCATATAACCGATCCATTTATCTTTCGGACGATCCGGATCCTTCTTTTTAAGAAAGAGATATTCTGCCAGCTGTTTTCCTATACCCATATTTCTATTTAGTTGAAACACTTACTGCGCTATCCATTAAAGGACGTACATATACTTCAATCATCCCCTTGGTATCCCCGCGCCTTGGAGCCGCAAAACTGTCCACCAACGCATAATGGTTTTTCAACGAATCCCTGACCCGGAACGGAAAAAAATTGTTCAGTGCCGGGATATATTCAAACAAAACCAGGTCATACTCCCCTTTCCCGATCCGTTCTTCAAACATGGCAGCTTGTTTATTAAACATGCCCACCCCGAGGTGATTCCAAAGCGGATAATGGGCACCCCGTTCTGTCTTATACGGAATTTCCGCAGCCAGCGGCGTGAGCTCACTCATATTTAACACCCGAATATCTTTTTTGTTTTTCACTTGTTCCATTTCCATGAGTCGCTTTATACCATCGGCTGTAGAAACGGGCATGGTGATTTTATCAAATGACGCTAATCCACATTGTACCCATTGCCGCATTTCCAGTTCTGAACTATCCGGCGGTACGATCATATACGTTTTCCGGTTTACCAGGTTTTCACCTGTTGGTGAAACCGTAGCAGTACTGGTATCCGTGAGGCCGGGTACCAGGCGGAGGATATATTTTGAAAAAACACCGCTCCACCAGAATAATACACCTATCGAAATGACTACCGGAATTAACCGGTGTTTTGCAATAGCAGGAACTAAAACAGTCAGCTGACTGAGGAGGTAGGCGAGGATAAATGCATGAAAGAAAATATTATTATCCGGAGGGGTATAGCTGGTCACCTGAAATACGGCAGCCTCTCCGAGAATACCCAGGGTAAGCAGCAGAAACAAGCTTTCCTTTTTATCCGACCAGAGGTCCCTGATACTGCTGAAACGCATAAAAGCAACGATTAAAATCAGCAACAGGTAGAACTTGATCCATTGAGAACCATTGAGGAGTTCCAGTGCAATTTCCGAGGGTGAAATGCGGGCAGAGTGAGGTGCCTGTCCGTGATTAAACCAATATCCAAAACCGCTATTGATAAATGGCAGGATAAACAGGAACAAGATAACCGCGAAAGAAAGGACATAGACCAATACCGGTTTCCAGTCACGGCCCTTCAGTAACGGATAGGCTGCAAGTGCTGCCCCCAGGGCAAAAGCCATAGCCCCGGCATCCTGCTTGGTCAGAAAAGAACAGACCGTGAAAAAAGAGGCCAGTACAATTTTAATCATGCGCCATTTACCGGCCGGTGCGGCCAGTAAGGCATTGCATAAAAAGGCCAGGGCAACAAATTCATATACGATCACACTATGGTTGTACCAGGGCCAGAAATTGAAAAAAGAATAGGACACACAATAAAGCAACACTGCGGTAACCCGGAAAGAAGGGGGAACGGAGAAGCTTTTTAAAACAGACCGGAAAGCCAATCCTGAAATAATATTAATGAATACCTGTGCTTTTACTAAGGTGACAAGCTGATGACCAAAAATTTTAAAGAATATGCCAGGTACAGCCCAGTACATACCGCCAAGCGGAGCACCGAAATCCCTGAAAGGCAGTTGCCCTTCGCTGATACGGTAGGCCCCTTCCCAGGAAAGGAAAATATTCACCCGGTACGGGAACTGGACAAACAGTGGCACCATGGCCAATAAAACAATAATCAGTACCTCGAAAAATGAAAAATAAAATGCTTTGTCAAAACGGGGCTGTTTCATCTGCAGGAATTAATAAGGTAAACATAATAAAAAGGACAGAATAACACTAGTAAATATGGGGAATAGTGTCTATTTTGTACTCAATTTATGGTCAAAGCCATCCTACAACTAATTCGTCCTAAAGACTGGGCAAAAAATTCTTTTTTATTTCTGCCACTTTTTTTTGCCGGTGAACTTTTTCAGGTAGATAAAATCATCGCCCTGGTGTGGGGATTTATTTCATTTTCCTGTGTTGCCAGCTCGATCTACATCATCAATGATTACCGTGATATAGAGGATGACCGGAAACACCCGGTTAAGAAATTCAGGCCGCTGGCCAGTGGTACCGTATCACGGACGACGGCCATTATACTCCTCTTTATTTTACTGGTAGCCGGCCTCGGAACCGCCTGGCTGATCCGGGATAAATTTCTTTTTGTACTCGGCATTTATTTCCTGCTGAATCTCGGTTATTCATTCGGGTTAAAAACAATTCCGGTACTGGACATCCTGATCCTTGCTTCCGGCTTTATTTTACGGATCAAAGCAGGATCGGTCATCAACTTTACGCCGTTGTCGGAATGGATTGTGATCATGGTTTTCCTGCTGGCACTGTTTATGGCCATTGGAAAAAGAAGAGACGATGTATTACTGAAGATCAGTTCCGGGACGGAAATGCGCAAGTCTGTCAAAGGGTATAACCTTGAATACCTGAATGTACTGCTGGCGCTTGTTTGTGCTGTCATTATTGTGGCGTACTTCATGTATACGATGGCCCCGGCAACCATTGAACGGCTGGGTACACACCGGCTCTACTACACCTGCCTCTTCGTAATAGCAGGCATCATGCGTTACCTGCAGATCATTTTTGTACAGGCAGACGCGGGTTCTCCTACCAAGATCCTGTATAAGGACCTTTTTATAAAGATCACGTTGTTGTTATGGATGGCGAGCTTTGCGGGTATACTCTATTTGAAAGACATAACCCTGTTTGAGTAATGAAAAAGATCATAGCCAACTGGGGCAATTATCCCAGTATTGAAAGCGACGAAAAGACATTTAGTTTTCCCGAAGATTTAGCAACTTATGTAGGCCGTGAGGACCGCTTTATTGCAAGGGGCTACGGCCGTTGTTACGGAGATGCCTCCCTCGCTGCAAAAACAGTCTGCACCCTGCAATACAATAAGGTCTTGTCCTTCGATACAAAAGAAGGCATTTTTGAATGCCAGTCGGGACTGACACTGGATAAAATACTTCCCATCATTGTTCCAAAAGGCTGGTTTCTTCCTGTAACTCCGGGAACCAAATTCATTACGGTGGGCGGAGCGGTCGGCAGTGATGTACATGGAAAAAACCACCACGTGGATGGTTGTTTCTCGGCACATGTCATGGAAATGGATATCACAGGCCATGATGGCGAAACACATACCTGTACCCCGGATGATAAAGCAGACTTGTTCTGGGCCACTTGTGGCGGAATGGGACTCACCGGTGTGATCACCCGGGTAAAATTCAGACTCAAAAAAATTGAAACTTCGTATATCAGGCAAAAACAACTGAAAGCAAAAAACCTGGATGAAATTCTACGCCTGTTTGAGGAAAACAAACAATATACCTATTCAGTAGCCTGGATCGATTGCCTCAAAAAAGGTAAAGGGTTTGGCCGGAGTATACTTATTCTTGGCGAGCATGCATCAGTAGAAGACCTGCCGGCTGGAAAAAAAGAAAAGCCCCTGGCCGTTCCATCCGGAAAGCAGATAAATTTCCCGTTCAACCTGCCCTCTTTTGTGTTGAATAAGTTTACGGTCAAAGTTTTTAATTTTCTGTTTTATGGCAAAAACATGAAAAGGGAAATCAACAATGTCGTTTCTTACGAACCCTTTTTTTACCCGCTGGACGCCATCCTGAACTGGAACCGGGGTTATGGTAAAAAGGGCTTTATTCAATATCAGTTTGTCCTGCCCCTGGAAAGTAAAAACGGGCTCGTGGAAATATTGCACCGGATCAGTGACAAAGGAATTGGTTCATTCCTCGCCGTATTAAAAGTATTTGGCCCTCAGGATGACCTGATTTCCTTCCCGAAAGAAGGATATACCCTGGCACTGGATATTCCGGTACGCAATGGGCTGATGCCTTTTCTGGATGAACTGGATGCCCTGGTACTTCAGCATGGTGGCCGGCTTTATATGTCAAAGGATGCCCGGATGAAACCGGAAATTCTTGAAAAAGGGTATCCCCGGCTAGACGAATTTAAAAGTATCATACGCAAGTATAATCCGGAATCAAAATTCAGTTCATTGCAATCTGAACGGCTGAATCTGACTTCCCGGTAATCTGTTATTTTATGGAAAAATATGTATTCATAATCGGAGCCACATCCGATATCGGAATGGCCATTGCTGAAAAATATGCCCGGGAAGGGTATGATCTGTTGCTTGGTGCCCGAAAATCGGAACGCCTGTTGCCTGCACAATCCGACCTCCAGATCCGTTTTGGCATCCGTTGTAACCTGCTTGAGCTGGATCTCAGCCAGACCGCTACACTGGCTGCTGCCTGGAATTCACTGGAAAGAAAACCTGGCATTTCCATCTGTGTGGCCGGCTATATGCAGGACAATGATGAAGTGTTACGCGATACAAACGCTACGCTGCAGACAATCGAAAGTAATTTCACCGGACCTGTAACATTGCTGAACGCTATTGCCCTGGATTATTTGAAAAACGGTACCGGGGTGATTGCGGGCTTCAGTTCCGTGGCAGGTCTCAGAGGCCGGCAAAGTAATTTTATTTATGGCAGTGCAAAAGCCGGCTTTATCGCTTATCTGTCCGGATTGCGGAATAAACTGTTTCATCACCAGGTACATGTACTGACGGTTCTCCCCGGTTTTGTATACACAAAAATGACTGCCCATCTCGCCCTGCCCGGTCTGCTGACAGCTACTCCTGCGCAGGTAGCCAACGCCGTTTTTACCGGCATAAGGAAGAAAAAGAATGTCATCTATGTCAAATGGTTCTGGAAATGGATCATGTGTATAATCCGGATGATCCCTGAATTCATGTTTAAAAAGAAAAAACTGTGAAGCCCAGGATCGCTCTCTTTGATTTTGACGGAACCATCACCCGGAAGGACAGTCTGCTTGAATTTATCCGTTTTACCAGGGGGACCGTCCGTTTCTATATGGGTTTTATACTGCTGTCCCCCCTCCTGGTGGCCATGAAAGCCCGTCTTCTGAGTAACCAGCAGGGAAAAGAGTTCGTACTCCGCTATTTTTTTGGAGGTACGCCCATGGCCGTATTCGACAGCTGGTGCCAGAAATTTGCCCACTCCAGAATTCCTGCTATTGTCCGTCCCGGTGCACTCGAAGAGATCCGTCGGTTAAAACAAGACAATATTACCGTAGTACTGGTTTCAGCATCGCCCGAAAACTGGCTGCTGGAATGGACAAAAGCCAATGATATTCAACTAATTGGCACTCGTCTTGCAATCAAGAATGACAGGATTACCGGGCTTATAAAAGGGAAAAACTGTCACGGGACTGAAAAAGTCAGGCGGATCAGGGAAAATTATCCTCAAAACGAATATGAAATAACCGATGCCTTTGGCGACACAAAGGGCGATCTGCCCATGCTGGACCTGGCTGTAAACCGGCATTGGAAACCATTCCGTTAATACCCTGATTTCCATATTTTAGCCTTGATTTTCAGGTTGATAAAAAAATAAAATGGAATAACTTCCGGTTATTGTTTTATTTGTTAGATTTACGCCGAATCTCCACCTACAAATTTCCCCATATCCTTTCGAAGAGTCTGAATGTTTACCGGATTTATAACCTCCGGTAAGTCTTTGTATTTACAAAGGCAGTCTTTTTTTTAAAATTAAACCGTTTAATATGAATCAGACATCTACGATTATTAAAGCCTTATGCTTACTGCTGTTTCCCGCTGCGTTGTGGGGACAATCAGCCGGTGATTACCGGACTGCAGCTGCCGGACCAGCCGCCTGGTCAACTGTTGCTTCCTGGGAAACTTTCGACGGAACTACCTGGAATGCTGCTGTAAGTACTCCTACTTCTGCAAATGGTGTAATCACCATCAGAACAGGACATACGATCAATTTAACCGCATCTGTTACTGCTGATCAGCTTGTTATTGAAGCCGGTGCAACCCTGAATAACAATACAGGTGGCGCCAACTTAACCCTAAACGACGGTGCAGGCACTGATTTAACAATCAGTGGTACTTATCTGCTACGTGCGCTGAATGTACTTACCAGCGGAGGAGGCAGCCCCACAATGGAAGTGAATGGCACCATGAACTGGTTTAGCGGAACCGTTCAGATACCCACTACCATTAATTCGGGAGGTATACTTAATCTTGATCTGGCTTTTGATAAAATTCTGCAGAACGCATCAATCGTTAACAATGGTACTATTAACTGGATTACGATTACTTCAAACGGCAATCTGGATATGAGAACAGGTACCTTAACAAACAATGGTACTATTAATGCCAATTTCGGTGTGAATGCCGGCTTTTTTAATACCTCAGGCGTTAATCTGTTTACCAACAACGGCACGTTGCATAAATCAACTGCTCAGACCTTAGCCATCAATACACTGCCTTTTACCAATAGTGCTACAGGTGTGATAACCGGTACGGGTACACTCAGTTCCTCCCCTGCCAATTTCAGTATTACCAATGCAGGTGAAATTCAGCCTGGTAGCTCTCCCGGTCAGATAACTTTCTCAAACAATATTGTATCTACAGAGACCTCTACCCTTCGTCTTGAAATTGTGGACGGATCAGGTGCTGGCACCGGTCATGACAAGGTGAATTTCAATACTGCTGCTGCAAACGTAGATGTATCGGGTACTGATTTAATTGTACAGGCACTTACCTCCGCGCCTATCCAGTCGTATACTATTCTTGAGAATACGGGTGGTGGTGTATTTACCGGAGCTTTTGCCTCTGTTCTTATTCCCCTCAACTATTCCATAACTTATAACCCTGGTGTTTCCACATCAATTATTGTTACCAAACTTGGTGCAACATTACCTGCAGTATGGGGCAGCTTCAATGCTATTGCCCGCAACAACCAGGTGAGCCTGAAATGGGAAACCCTGCAGGAAAGCAATGTAGCTGATTTCACGGTTGAATATTCTGTAAATGGCCGTGATTACCTGCCGTTGACCACGGTAGCTGCCATTGGTAATTCCAACAGTGTTCAGTCTTATAGTTTTGTACATACAATGCCTGACCTGGCGAAGAGTAACTTCTACCGGATCAAGCAAACTGATCTGGATGGCAAATCTGCTTACTCCGCCGTCAGATCTGCGAAGTTCACCAAAGGTCAGATTGTCGCGGTAACTGCTACCCCTAACCCTGTAAGAGATCGCTTACAACTGCAGGTACAGGAAGAAAATATCCGTATCGTGCTGACCGATATGGCTGGCAAAACAATTCAAACCCTGACACCTCAGCCCGGCTATCATGAAATCAATATGAGTCTGCTGAGTCCTGGCATCTACAACCTGGCTGTTTTCAATAAGAACAGCTTAATGGAAACACAGAAAATTGTAAAGCAATAATAAAAGGAAATTAAGTTTAGCAAAAAGGCTGTCTCATCAGAG
>CAZLRY010000018.1:0-19969 GCA_964561675.1 uncultured Chitinophaga sp. | reverse complement strand
TTTAACCTGGCGGAATATGTGACCGGTTTGAAAGTAACCAGTCTCTGCTCCAACGTAAATATTGTAGTGGAAGGAAGAATGCTGGATGATGATGGAGCTGCCTTCCTGAAATTTGATAATGGAGCCACTGGTGTACTGATGGCTACCCAGATTGCCGCCGGGGAAGAAAACAACGTGAAGATTCGTGTGTATGGAGAAAAAGGAGGACTGGAATGGAAACATGAAGACACCAATACCTTATTGGTGAAATGGCTGGATAAACCGGTGGAGATCTACCGGGCCGGAACGGGTTACCTGGATTCTTTTGCCAGCCATAACTGCCGCACACCGGCCGGTCATCCGGAAGGCTTCCTTGAAGCTTTTGCAAATCTTTACCGGAATTTTGTGCTGACCGTCCGGGCTAAGATAAATGGCGAAACCCCCAAACCGGAATGGCTTGATTTTCCGGGTGTGGAGGAAGGCATACGTGGCATGGCTTTTATTGAGAATATTATTGAATCCGGTCAGTCCGATACAAAATGGACACCCTTCATTGTATAATCATTTTCTGATATACTAATAATTTAACAGATGACAACCATTAAAGGTCCGGGTATATTTCTTGCTCAGTTTATGGGAACTGAAGCCCCTTTTAATAATTTAAAATCCATCTGCCTCTGGGCGGAATCACTTGGCTTTAAAGCCATCCAGATACCCTCGTGGGATGACCGCTGTATTGACCTTAAGCTGGCGGCAGAGAGCAAGACCTATGCTGATGAGATAAAAGGGATTGTCAATGATTGCGGTTTGGAGATTGCTGAATTGTCCACGCATCTGCAGGGGCAATTGGTGGCGGTCCACCCGGCTTATGATACATTGTTTGACGGATTTGCTCCTGAAGCCTTACGCGGAAATCCTAAAGCCAGAATGGAATGGGCGATTCAACAGGTAAAATACGGGGCTAAAGCTTCACAGAACCTGGGATTGACCGCACATCCTACGTTCAGTGGTTCGTTGTTATGGCATACATTTCATCCATGGCCGCAACGTCCGGCCGGACTCGTGGAAGAAGGATTTAAAGAACTCGGAAAGCGATGGACGCCGATCCTGAATTATTTTGATGAATGCGGGGTGGATGTCTGTTATGAAATTCATCCGGGTGAAGATTTGTTTGACGGGGCCACTTATGAAATGTTCCTGGAAGAAGTCAACAATCATCCGCGGGCCTGTTTATTATATGATCCATCTCATTTTGTACTGCAGCAGCTGGATTATATACAGTATATCGATTTTTATCATGAACGGATCCGGGCTTTTCATGTTAAGGATGCGGAGTTTAACCCTACGGGCAGACAGGGTACATTTGGCGGGTACCAGTCATGGGCTAACCGGGCCGGACGCTATCGTTCACCCGGCGACGGGCAGGTGGATTTCAAAACCATTTTCAGCAAACTGACCCAATACGATTACCCTGGCTGGGCGGTGATGGAGTGGGAGTGCTGTATAAAACATCCCGAGGATGGTGCCAGGGAAGGGGCGGAGTTTATCAGCAGGCATATTATCCGGGTCACGGAAAAGGCTTTTGATGATTTTGCAGCCAGCGGAACGGATGAAAAGGCAAACCGATTATTGCTCGGGTTGGATTAACCACTAAATTCGTGCAGCAAAAATTATTCATTAAAAATAGTAGTTATGAAAAAAATTATTTTACCGTTGATTGCAATAGCAATGCTGGCCTCTTGCGGAGGTGGTGCATCAACTGAGGAAAAATCAACACCAGTAGCTGAAAAGCCAAAAGACCCTGCTTATGAAAAAGGCCTGGCTTTAGTGGCTCAGAATGACTGCCTGACCTGTCACAAAATCAATGAACCTTTTACAGGCCCCAGTTATTCACAGGTTGCAGAAAAATATGCGGGGGCGGATGCAGCCAAAATAAAAGAAATAGCAGAAAAAATTATCAAGGGTGGGACTGGTGTCTGGGGATCAGCCCTGATGACACCCCATGCTTCACTCGCTCAGGAAGACGCAGAAGCCATGGTAAAATATATTTTATTACTTAAAAAATAATCAAGGATGAAAACCCTGCTCATCGGCACTATCGCCGCCCTGTCTGCTGTCTCGTGCAATAACAGTTCCGAGACTACTAAGAATGCGGAAGGCGACAGCCTGGTGCCTCCAACGACGGCTTCAGTCAATGTACTTAGCGAAGAACAGCAAAAAGAAGGCTGGCAATTATTATTTGATGGCCAAACCACTAAGGGCTGGCATAAGTATGGTGGCGCCCCGGTGGGTAGTGCCTGGAAAGTGGCCGATGGAACGCTTTATCTTGACACCACTGATAAAAAGGACTGGCAGATTAAGGATGGCGGCGATATTGTGAGTGATTCCGCCTATGATAATTTCCACCTGAAGCTGGAATGGAAAATTGCCAAAGACGGAAATAGCGGTATCATCTTTTATATTCACGAAGACACGGCTAAATACGAATGGCCCTGGAATACCGGCCCGGAAATGCAGGTGCTGGACAACAACGGACATCCGGATTCAAAGATCATTAAACATCGTGCCGGTGATCTGTATGATCTGATTTCCAGCAGTAAGGAAACCGTGAAACCAGCGGGTGAATGGAACCTGGCGGAGATCAAATCACAGAATGGCAAACTGGAACTTTCCCTCAATGGCGAAGTAGTCGTGAGTACCACACTCTGGGATGATGCCTGGAAGAAACTGATCGCTGGAAGTAAGTTCAAAACCATGCCGGGATTTGGTACGTATCAGAAAGGAAAGATCGGACTGCAGGACCATGGCAATATGGTCTGGTACCGGAATGTGATGATCCGGAAATTATAAAAGAGCTGACTTCTTTAAAGTAAAAAGGCTGTCCGAAGGACAGCCTTTAATTTTATTGTTAGTCCACTTTCGCAATCTTCAGCACATTCGTCGGCAGGTGCAGGTGGATCGGGGTGGAGCCGGTACTTACGACCACATCGCCCTTTCTGACAAAATCTCTTTCTTTGAGAATATCGATCTGGTCGGAGAAGATATCATCCAGGCTTTCTTCCTCATCATAGTAGAATGCACGTACACCCCAGCTCAGACTCAGCTGGTTGACCAGTGAGCGGATCTTGGTAAAAATATACAGGTGTGCTTTTGGACGGTAACTGCTCAGCATAAAACCGGTATAACCGCTCTGGGTCATCCCGATCAGGGCATCCGCATTTACATCCTCGGCCAGTTTGCAGGCATTATAACAAATTGCATCACTCAGGAAAGAAGGCGAGTGCGATTGTGGTTTCAGCATTTCTTCCCTGTTGTAGTCGTACGCTTTTGTTTCGACTTCCAGGATAATCTTGGTCATGGTTTCAACCACCAGCTTGGGGTATTTACCGGTAGCGGTTTCACCACTCAGCATCACGGCATCGGCACCTTCCAGTACCGCATTGGCCACGTCTGTGATCTCACTGCGGTTGGGTTTGGTGCGGTCGATCATGCTCTCCATCATCTGGGTGGCCACGATAACCGGTTTGGCCCGGTGCAGGCATTTCTTAATAATATCTTTCTGAATCAGGGGAATCGCTTCCACCGGTAATTCCACCCCGAGATCACCCCGGGCAATCATGATGCCATCACTTTCCACAATAATATCACGCAGGTTTACGATCGCCTGCGGCATTTCTATTTTGGCAATCACTTTCGCTGAGTGGCCTGCTTTTTTGATCTTCTCTTTCAGTCCGGTAATATCATCCGGACTCCGGACAAAGGAAAGGGCAATCCATTCCACCCGTTGTTTCATAATAAACTCCAGGTCAGCCAGGTCTTTTTCAGTCAGCGAAGGGAGTGAAATACGGGTATCCGGCAGGTTCATTCCTTTTTTGGGCAATAAAACCCCACCCAGGGTCACTTCCACTTTTACTTCTTTAGTGGCAGTGATTTCCTTAACGATCACTTCAAGTTTACCATCATCAAACAGGATCTTTTCACCCACTTTCACATCGGTATGCAGATCAGGGTAGGAGACATAGATCCGTTCCCGGTTTCCGATCACTTTTTCATTGGTGAATGTGAGGATATCTCCTTCGTTTATTTCAAGGGCTCCGCCTTCCAGGTCACCTACACGGAGTTTAGGTCCCTGCAGGTCAGCCAGAATGGCAATATTATACGGCTCTGATTTATTGATCTTATGAATCAGTTCAATGATCCTGGCTTTGTCTTCATGCGCCCCGTGCGAGAAATTCAGGCGGAAAACGTTCACGCCGGCTTTTACCAGTTCCAGTAATTTTTCATAGGTGTCACAGGCCGGTCCGACGGTGGCAACGATCTTGGTTCGTTTAAATGCATGTAAGCGGCCGGCTTCTTTATCAAATGATTTATGAAGGTATTTGTCAATGTTTTTGTTCATAATAAGTGGCGTTCTTTAAGTAGAGGTGAAAGGTAATCAATCAGTATCAGCTGGCGAGGATCTTCACGATTTTCATCCATTCATCACTGATCTTCCCTTTATTTTTTACCGCCGTTTCCAGCGGAATATAATTCATCCGGTTATTCTGAATTCCGACAAATACATTATGGCGGCCTTCCAGTAAGGATTCAACGGCATGATAACCCATCCGGCTGGCGATCAGCCTGTCCATACAGCTCGGGGCACCGCCTCGCTGGATATGTCCGAGGATACATACACGGATCTCGGCCTTGGGCAATTTATCCTGCAATACCCGTTGTACTTCGTTGGCACCACCAAATTCGTCGCCTTCTGCCACCACGATCAGGTTCACCATTTTCTTACGGCGTTCTTTTTCCTGCAGGGAGGCAATAATACTGTTGATATCGGTTTTGCGTTCGGGGATGAGAATGTTTTCCGCACCAGTGGCAATCCCGCTGTGCAGGGCGATATAACCGGCATCACGGCCCATCACTTCAATGATAAAGATCCGGTCATGCGCATCCATGGTGTCACGCACTTTGTCAATGGCTTCCACAGCGGTATTCACCGCTGTATCAAAACCTATCGTGAAGTCTGTACCTGAAATATCCTTATCAATGGTTCCGGCCAGTCCCACACAGGGAATATCAAATTCCTTACTGAAATTGACAGCACCGCGGAAAGAGCCATCCCCACCAATGATTACTAGCCCATTGATCCCTCGTTTTTTGAGGTTGTCGTATCCGAGTTTACGGCCTGCGGGTTCATAAAACTCCTTACAACGGGCCGTTTTGAGAATAGTACCTCCCCGCTGAATAATATTGGCTACTGAGCGGCCTTCCATCCTGAAGATATCATCATCGATCAATCCCTGGTAACCCCGCATAATCCCGAAAACTTCCAACCCATGATAAATACCTGTACGAACGACTGCCCTGATTGCGGCATTCATACCGGGGGCATCACCACCCGATGTAAGAACACCGATTCTTGTTACTTTCTTTTCCATCTTGAATTTTAAAACTTGGCAAAAATAGGCTTTTGTTTTGTAATGTGTACCAGGCACACAATCGTTAGTATTAAACAGTTTTCCAAATATCTGATTTATTCTTTTTATTTATGGATTTAAGCGGGTTCCTGCACAAAAAAGTAACAATTTGACAAAGGGACTGCAACCAAAAAGTGTTGCAACCGGATTTTCGTTCGTTTTATACCACTCTTCCCGGAAATTCTTCATTCCTGAACAGATCTGTTTCACCTGCGGTGAATAAATTAACTTAGTACTTCAAATAAGGTTTATATGAAAAAACTGCTTTTACTCTTCGCATGTCTGCCTGTAATGGCTGTTGCGCAGTTGGATTACCCGGTAACCGCCAAAGGGAATACCGTCGATAATTATCATGGTACTTCGGTTGCCGATCCTTATCGCTGGCTGGAAGATGACCGCAGCGATTCAACCAAAGACTGGGTGACCCGTCAGAATAAAGTAACGTTTAACTACCTCGGTGCGATACCCTACCGTAAACAATGGCAGGAAAGACTGGAGGCGATTAATAATTATGCCAAGTACTCTTCTCCTTTCCGGGAGGGATTGTATTACTACTTTTATAAAAATGACGGATTGCAGAACCAGAGTGTACTTTACCGGCAAAAAGGACTGAACGGAAAACCTGAATTGTTGCTGGATCCGAATCAGTTTTCTTCTGAAGGAACTACGGCTTTGGCCGCATTCAGTGTTTCCAAAAACGGGAAATATGCCGTAGTGGGTAAATCAGCGGGTGGCAGCGACTGGCGCACTTTTTTTGTTATGGATCTCAGCACAAAACAATACGGGAAGGATTCACTGGCCTGGGTAAAAGTGTCGGGAGCTGCCTGGAAAGGAAACGGTTTCTTTTACAGCCGTTACCCTGCACCGGAGAAAGGCAAGGAACTCTCTACGAAAAATGAAAATCACCAGGTATTCTATCATGTTGTAGGAACAGGCCAGGATAAGGATCAGTTGGTATATGAAGATCAGGCCAATCCGCAGCAGTTCAATTCTGTGTTTACAGATGAATCCGAACGTTATGTTTTTCTCACCAGCAGTGATCGTGGCAAGGGCAAAGAAGGAAATCGTTTATGGTATTATGACAGTAACTTACCAGATAAAACATTTAAGCCGCTGATAAAGGATATCGGGGATTACCAGTACAGTTTTATTGAGGAAGTAAATGGAAAATTTCTTTTGCAAACCAATGATGGAGCCCGTAACCGACGGATCATCCTGGTGGATCCGCTGCATCCGGAGAAAGAGAACTGGAAAACCATCATACCCGAAGCCGAAGAAAATATGTCTGGTGTGACCAGTGCCGGGAGTAAATTATTTGTGACCTATATGAAGGATGTGACCAGCCGGGTTTATGTATATGACCAGAACGGGAAGCTGGAACGGGAAGTGAAGTTGCCCGGATTGGGGTCCGCTGGCGGCTTTGGTGGCAAACGGGAAGATAAATTTGTCTTTTATACGTTTACGTCCATTACATACCCACCCACTATTTTCAAGTATGATATTGTCACAGGTGAAAGCACGCTTTTCCGTAAACCGGACGTGAAATTTGAGCCGGAGGATTTTGAAACCGTACAGGTATTTTATCCTTCAAAGGACGGCACACAGATTCCGATGTTTATTGTACATAAGAAGGGACTGGAACTGAATGGAAAGAACCCTACGATACTTTATGGTTATGGCGGATTCAATATCAGCAGTACCCCCAATTTTTCGCCAACCCGTATTGCCTGGCTGGAACAGGGTGGGGTGTATTGTATTGCGAATCTCCGGGGAGGCAGTGAGTATGGGGAAAAATGGCATGAAGCCGGTATGCGGGAGAAAAAACAGAATGTGTTTGATGATTTTATAGCGGCCGCCGAATTCCTGCATGCGAAGGGATACAGTTCACCTGAATACCTGGCCGCACAAGGTGGTTCAAACGGGGGATTACTGGTAGGTACCGTAATCAATCAACGGCCGGATCTTTTCAAAGTAGCGATCCCGCAGGTTGGGGTAATGGATATGCTGCGTTTTCATAAGTTCACCATTGGCTGGAACTGGATAGCAGAGTACGGCAGCAGTGATAAGCCTGATGATTTTAAGAATCTTTTTGGGTATTCGCCCATTCATAATATCAAATCCGGCATCAATTACCCGGCCACCCTGGTAACCACGGCAGATCATGATGACCGTGTGGTGCCCGCCCATTCCTTTAAGTATGCGGCCACCCTGCAGGAATATTATAAGGGGAATAACCCGATGCTGATCCGGATTGATGTGAATTCAGGCCATGGGGCGAGTAACCTGAAGAAGGCACTTGAAACCACGGCGGATATTTATTCGTTTATCTTTTACAATATCGGGCTCAAGCCGGAATTCAAACTGACACCGGACGGGAAAAAAGCATTCTGATTGATCCGTTAATTGCTTTTTCATGAAAGTACTGATCACCGGGGCCAATGGTTTTCTCGGCCATTACCTGGTACCCGCTTTACTGGAACAGGGAATAGACGTGCTGGCCACCGGAAAAGGGGCCTGCCGGCTGAAGCTGGCTGGTACTTACGGTTTTGCTTATGCGGAAATGGATTTTACAGATCGGCCATCCACCCTGGCCACCATAAGCAATTTTACACCGGATGTTGTGGTTCATGCGGGAGCACTCAGTCAGCCGGATGAATGCGAACTGAATCAGGCACATGCCTGGCAGATCAATACCGCGGGAACCCATCACCTGTTACAGGCAGCAGCAGCGGTAAAGGCTTTCTTTGTGTATATTTCTACCGACTTTGTTTTTAACGGGGAAAAAGGAATGTATGCAGAAGAAGACCTGCCTGCCCCGGTGAATTATTATGGCCAGACAAAGTATGAAGCAGAACAGGCGGTACAAGGATATGCACACGACCGGGCAATTGTACGAACGGTGCTGGTATATGGGCAACCCCTTGCCGGCAGAAGTAATATTCTTTCTGTCGTAAAAGCAAAACTCGAAAAAGGGGAGGGATACAGGGTTGTGGATGACCAGGTACGCACACCCACTTATGTAGGTGACCTGGCGGACGGAATTGTGACCATCATTCAAAAAAAGGCGACCGGTATCTGGCACCTGAGTGGAGCTGATGTGCTCACACCCTATGAGATGGCTTGTAAAACAGCCGATTTCCTGGGTTATGACCGACAGTTACTGACCAGGGTAACTGCGGATACTTTTTCCCAACCGGCAAAAAGACCAGCAAAGACCGGCTTTACAATTGCTAAAGCAAAAATGGAACTGGGTTATACGCCGATATCTTTTGAAGAAGGACTGGCAAAAACATTTCCGGGGTTGAAAAATACCTGATGACAAACAAACAGTCTGTTTTATTCATGCAGACTGAATTTCTTTTCCCCTGCATTTATTGTAAAGGCTAATCTGTTTTCTGCCGGTGGAACAGGGCAGTTATAGACATCACTTACATACGCACAGTATGGGTTATACGCTTTATTGAAATCGAGGAAGAAAGGCGTTTTTTCCAGGTCGCTGATGACAATATCCATATACCGTCCGTTTTCATAGGTCTGTTCCCCATTACTGAGGTCGGTAAAAGGAATAAAAAGATAGTCCTTATAGGCTTCGGTCTCCATCAGTTGCTGTGACTGATAAACGGATAAACGAAGGGGAGTCCCCTGTATCTTGAAATGAAGGATGGCATAGATACGGTATGTTTTTTTGACCTTTCCGGAGGTTTCCATTGCAAACCAGGGAGCGTCAAAGATCCGTTCAACACGTGTAGCTGTTAGGAATAGGGTGTCGATTGGAAAAAACTGCAGGCCCGCCCTGTCTTTTTCCTTTATAACACCATGGGTAGTGATATATTGATTTCTGAATGCCGTAACCGAATCCAGGTAATGTGAAGGCTGTGCACTGAGTGCCTGGCCCAGGAACAACAGGATGAAAAGCAGCGAATACTTCATGCGGCAATTTAGTTCATCATCAGCACGTTCACACTTCGTTGTAAAATATTAAAGGCGATTTCGGCCATCAGGTTTTCCTTATCCAGGGTAGGGTTGACCTCGGCAATTTCAAAACAGCAGATTTTCCGGTTTTGCATAAACTTACTGATCAGGTCTTCGGCTTCCCGCTCGCGAAGCCCATTGCCCACTGGGGTACCGGTACCCTTGGAGATGGAGGAGTCAAGACTGTCCACATCAAAAGAAACATAGATATCGGTGCAGTCGGACAGATAGCGGATGACGGAACGAACCACATTTTCAGCACCTTTATTTCGCACTTCTTTCGTGGTGATGACTTTCATACCATATTTTTCAATCAGGTGCCTTTCCTCTTTTTCAAAGTCCCGGAGAGAAATAAAGACCACATTTTCAGGATGCACTTTCGGGGCGATTTTCCCGATACTTTTCAGGGCATTCCATTGCCGGGTGGTTTCTTCATCCAGGTCGTGAACGGCGCAATCCTCATTGTCCTCGTTGATGGCCGCGGCCATGGGCATGCCATGCATATTGCCGGAAGGTGTTGTATAGGGGGTATGCAGGTCAGCATGTGCATCGATCCAGATCACGCCCAGCTTGCACTTGGGTTTTGCCATTTTGATTCCGGCAATTACGGCACCTGCCGTGCTGTGGTCGCCGCTCAGCACAACCGGGAAGAAATTGTTCTTGATGGTTTCACTGACTGATTTACTTACCCGTTCATAGATCGAACTGATCCCTTTGATCCGTTTTGCATAGGGTGATTCGATCGGTTCATAAAGCAGTTTGTTTTCTGTTTGTATTTTCTCGGAAGGGAAATGGATAAAAAAATTACTCATGAAATCAAGGGCAGCGATTTTTATCGCTTCAATTCCAAGGCTGGCGCCGCGGGTACCGGCTCCTATTTCAGAGGGAACTTCAATCAGTTTAATATTTTTCATACAAGCCTGTGTTGGATAGTCAATGCCGGTTTCGGCGGGGAAAAGGGTTAACTAAAATGAAAAGGGAATCCGCTTAATCCGGAATGTAAAAATTGGCGGGCAGGGATTGCTCGGCAAATGTAAAAATGGTTCGGTGAATGAAAATTTCGGACTTCATAGAAGAACACAAAGATAACTAAACTTTGACCAAAATCAAATAACGTTCGTTTGTATTTAGTATTTATATACTATATATATCATTGATAATTAGCATTATTGATGTGCAGCCAGGATGGGAATATGACTATGATAGGCCAGTTTTTTGGTATGGGAGGTCCTGAACAGCGAGGAGGAGTTGCTGGGATGTTTGGGTACAGTGACCAGAATATCTATATCTTTTTCTTTGATAAACCCGTCTAATGCATCATAAAAATCCTCGCTTGTCAGGAAGAAGAATTCCTTTTTAAAATCCGCGAACATCTGGTCCACTTTTTCTTTTTCAAGTTGCAGGGCGGGTGGCAGGGTCCTGACGGTTTCCTTACTCACATGTACGATATGCAGCTTGGGATCGAGGAGTTTTAATACGGAGCCGATAAGTTGAGAAGGGGTACTGAGCTCCACCTGTCTGTAATCAGTGGCAAATGCCACTTTGGATACTCCTTTATACACGGCATCAGGCGGGATGATCATAACCGGATAAAGGTTTTTATCGATCAGTTTTAACGTGTTGCTGCCAAACATCACCTGGCGGAGCGCGGATTTTCCGGTAATACCCATCAGTACCAGGGTGGCCCGCATGGTATGAGCCAACCGGGAAATATTCTCAATAAGGTCGCCTCCCATTTCATGTTCACATTCCACCTGGCGAACCCCTGCTTTATTAAATTCCTTTTTCAGGCTTTCCAGGTAGAAAAGGGAGATATCCACATCATTTTCGCTTTCATAATTATGATAGAGTACAGCCGTGGCTCCTTCATTCCAGGCCAGCATTTTCGCTGCATATCGCGCTGCATTCAGGGAAGTTTCAGAAAAGTCAACGGGTATGATGATACGGTGCATGGTTGGTTTAGTTTCGGTGCTTTAAATGTAAGGAATAGTCCTGAAGTCCCCTAAATCCTCACTCCACATTGCTCAACCTTCAACCCTCAATCTATTTCTGACTATCTTTGCGCCGGACAATAACCAAGTATATGCAGCAGATAGAAATGCTAAAGTCGAAAATACACCGGGTGCGTGTAACGGATGCGAATCTGGATTATGTGGGTAGTATTACCATCGATGAGGACCTGATGGATGCCGCGGATCTGATCGAATTTGAAAAAGTGCAGGTGGTCAATAACAATAACGGGGAACGGCTGGAAACCTATGTGATAAAGGGAGAACGGGGGACAGGTACAATCTGTCTCAATGGCGCCGCTGCCCGTAAAGTACAGAAGGGGGATATCCTCATTATCGTCAGTTATATACAGATAGACCGGGATGCAGCCCGTAGTTTTAAGCCGGTCATCATTTTCCCGGATGACAATAACAGGATACCGCAGTAATGGAATGGCTGGTTACTGCCCTGATTCCAGTTTCCAATCCTTTATTTCTGTTGAAGCAATATCCGCGATCATTTCAATGGTCAGGGGTTTGGTGAAATAATTATATACAAATGGATAATGCTGGGCTTTAATAAAGTCACGCTCATCCAGTGATGAAGTCATCATAAACACTTTTATTTTTTGGATGGCGTGGAGGGGGTAGGCCTTCATTTTTTCAAGGAAATCAAATCCATTCATAAAGGGCATCCGGATATCGAGCAGGATGTTTTCAGGCCATTCTGTCTCCTGATCCTGTATCGTTTTATCCATCCATTCCAATGCGGCAATCGCGGAATTGAATTGAATGATACCGGCATCCGGATCGGTCAGTGACAGAATATCTTTATTAAGTATCAGGAAAAAATCATCGTCGTCAATGAGCATGTACTTGTTCATGGTACTGGATTAATTGGTTTTATTCTTAATTGTTACCGTAAAAACTGAACCTTCCCCGGCCACAGAATCCAGGGTGATGGTTCCATTAATATTATGCAGGATTTCTTTACAAATATAAAGTCCGAGCCCCGTGCCAGGCGCTGAATTGGAGGCGCGGTAAAACATGTCAAATATCCGGTCCTGGTGAATTGCTTCAATCCCTTCCCCGTTATCTTCAAACCGTAACAAGGCCTCTTCCGGAGTAATCAGGATGTTTATTTTGATATAGGAATTATTTATGCCTTTCTTACGGTATTTTACCGAATTGGATATGATATTCTTAATCAGGGTACTGATCCGGTTGCTGTCAGAATAAAAAGGAATATCCTGTTTAATATTCAGTTCCAGTGTTATTTTCTCAGGGGATATATGCCTTACATCTTCAAAAATTTCCCGGATCAGCAGGTTGAAGTCAACCGGGCTGACTACAATATCAAGCCGTGCATTCCTGGAATAGTCCAGTATCTCCTTGATCGTATCATCCATCCGGGTGGCGGATGCAGCAATCATTGAGATATATTTTTGCATGGCTTCGTCAGAATGCTGGTGCTGGTGAATCAGTTGTACCAGTCCAAGTATCGCCAGCAAAGGGGAACGAAGGTCATGTGATACGCTGTATACAAAATTGTCGAGCTCTGAGTTGATTTTTTTAAGTTCAATATTACTTTTCAGAATGGCTTGCTGATCAAACCGTTGTTGCGTTACATCGGTAAAGAAACCCGCCAGCAGGGACCGGCCTCCAATACTGATCCGGCTGGAAGAGATGTCTGCATAGAAAAGTGATTTGTTTTTATGGATACAGGGAACTTCCATGGCAACTTTGATTTCCCCTTTCTCCAGGCTTTTGAAAAGCTGCTTTACGTCATCCGTGGATGCTGCCGGATGAAGTTCATCCAATGTCAGGTTCAGGAATTCTTCTTCATTGTATCCAAAAAGCTGGCAGGCAGACCGGTTTACATATTGAAAACGTTGAATGACCGGGTCGGCCACTATAATTCCGTTCGGCGTGCCTTCGAAAATCATCCGGTATTTTTCCTCACTTTCACTCAGTGCTTTCAATGCGTTTTTTCTTCGTTCTTCCACCGCTATGGCGGCAGTAAGGATGCGGGCCAATTGGAAAATGCTGTCATTGATCGGTACGGAACTGTCCAGGAATACAACCAGCGTGCCAATTGGTTTTTTATCGATCCGTAGTACGGAACCGAGAAAGGTAAGACCGGCATACTGACTCAGCCAGGGGCTTTTGTGCTGTTGCAGCAGTTCGTTGGTGATCTGCTGACAAACAATGTCCCTTCCGGACAAATGGGTGATCCGGTAACAGATTTTTTCTTCCGATGTGTTGTTATGGTAGCCGTCTTTTGAATAAGAAGAAGAAGTAAAGATCAGTTCATTTTCAAGTTTTTCATATACACTGCAATTGCCCGAAAGAAGCTGTACGGAAAGATCCACCATCCGTTGGATGTTTTTATCCGGATTGGTATCGAAATTCAGGAAATTCTCCGCTATACTCGTGATTCTTTTCTGCTCAATGGTAAGCGCATTGAATTGTTCACGGATGGTATGTGTTTTAAACCGGTTGGTCTGGTTGGTTAGAACCTGTTGGGAGAAAACGGTGAAAGCCGCTTCCCGGTCTTTCCGGATCGGTTCATAGAAAGGGCTGCCCTTATCTGTGATCCCACCCATCAGGGTAATGGTTATATTCAGATGCGGATCCCTTACCTGGGTGACCATCAGGTGCCGGATGGGTAAAATGGTACGTATTTTGTCTGACGGCCTGGGCTCAAAACTCCGGAGTGTTCCAGAGGGCAGATCAGTAAAGAGATTGATCATGTACAGGTGCAGTTCAAACTTTTGTTCTTCATTCAGGGAATAACCTTCGACATGCCTTAATGCAGAATTACCGGTGTTGGGGATATCAATACAGACAAAAGCCAATTCTGTTTCGAAGATCTCCAGCAAGGTTTCCGTAACCAGCCGGGTATATAATTCATCCGTAACATCTTCCAGTGCCTTTGTGTTGAATTGCTGCATCTGGCGATAGATCATCACTTCCTGGTCCATCTGGTTCCGGGCATGGATCAGTTCCTGTTCAATTACCGAAAAACGGGTGACCCGAAGCTGCAGTTCGTCGTACTTTTTTTTAAGCTCCTGGTAGTCCTGCGGATTATTCAAATTATGCGTATTCCTGGATGGCATTATACTTATTGTTTCCGGTAGATGGTGTACAAGGCTGTGGTATAATTATGGTACGTGTTCTTTCCACCTAAACGGGCAAATTCGCCAAACCCATACATGCCAAGCCATGGAGGACATTGACCATTACTGTTAAACGGAAACTGCATACGGCTTACCAGTTCTTCTTTTAAAACACGGTTAAAGAGGAATCGCCCACGTGCCAGGCAGTCCGCATGGAAAACGGCAATGGGCTTACGGCCTCCCATTTTACTGTCCATTTCTTTTACCATCCTGTCCATTTCATTAAAGATTAGTGGTTCATCACGTACCGTCAGCCAGAGTTCTGTACCGGTTTTGATAGTCGTGGCATAAAGCATCGTATCTCCTTCATGCCGGGTCACAACCCGGAGGATGTGCTGATTGCCATACTCCCGGGCGACTTCAGGACTTAATTTTTCTGCCAGTGCACCAATCGGAATTGAATCTCCGCAGGTGGCCGTGGGTGACAGGCCGAGGTGGCGGGTGAATTCTGTCCAGGCGGGCTTTCCATTGAGTTCATAAATATAGTGGCCTTCGGCACGGGTGACCACAAAGGGTTCGCCAATGGCTACAAATCCATGAGTAGCCTGGGTATTCACTTCAAGTGTGGGATCGGCAAAACCGATCATGAAAGCAGCATGTTCAAATACCTGACCGGCCACGGCCTGGTAACTGACCACCCCCTTCATATTGTCTGCTGATGTAGCACCAAAAATCGTAACATCGGGACCAAATACCGATTCAATACCTTCAATACAACGGTCATTGGCGATATCAATACCGGATGCCAGAAAATAAATAAAACGGGTGCCGGGTTGTTGCCGGTAAAGCGCCTCCGCCATTTCCTTTGCTTTTTCATAGGAATTCCTGCCATAGATTTCATTGACCCACGAAACGCCGAAATCTGTTCCCCGCACCGCCATAACCGCAATATCTTTCATGGTTTCACTTACGCCTTCCTTCCCAACAATGCCGCAACAGGAAGCTGCTACCACCGTAGCCGTTGGCGCCAGAAGCCTTGCGCCATCGATCAGTTCTTTAAAATCATGTCCCAGGGATGCATGTATGATGACTAAATCACAATCAGTGGCAGAACTGCCCAATGAGGATTCCATACACTCTGTGATCCCCCTTTGTGTATTTACGATTCGGGTACTGGCAGAATAGAAATTAAGCATAGTAAGACGTTTGGTATTCTTACCATAAATTACGATTTTCTGTAATTATTTTCAGCTGATATTCACTCAGAGAAGTTAAAATAAGTGGTAGCACTTACCCGATCGGTACAGTTTTACTGTTTCCGGTGGCGGAGGTGAAAAAAATCAGGAGAAATCTGCATCAGCTCATCCAGTTAATTCCGGCTTCCGGGTTCCATTTAATGGTTGATTTTTTTAGCCGGGTCCAGAAAGTAATTGAACTTTTTCCGGTGATATCACCAACGCCGAATTTACTCTCATTCCATCCGCCAAACGAAAATGGTTCCCGTGGCACAGGTACACCTACATTCACACCGACCATTCCTGCACTGGCTTTTTCAATGATATAACGGGCCATCCCTCCGTGCTGGGTGAATACGGCAGCTGCATTTCCATAAGGACTGGCATTTTCAATCGCCAGTGCTTCATCAACTGTTTGTGTGCGAATGATGGAAATGACAGGACCGAATATTTCTTCCCGTGCAACAGCCATCTCCGGTTTTACATAATCAATAACGGTCGGCCCTACATAGGTGCCTTCTTCCTGACCGGCTACCGTCACACCTCGTCCGTCAACCAGCACTTTTGCTCCCTGTGTTTCGGCTTCCGTGATAAACTTTTCAATCCGGAGTTTAGCCTCCTTGCTGATCACGGCACCCAGGTTCTTTCCGGGAATGACTTTGCGGGCTTCGATGCAGATCTTTTCAATAATGGTATCCACGTTGCCCACCGCAAGCATTGCACCGGCCGCCATACAACGCTGCCCGGCACAACCACTCATGCTCGCCACCACATTTTGTGCCGTCATATCTGTATTGGCATCTGGTAAAACAATCAGGTGGTTTTTAGCACCTCCAAGCGCCAGGACTCTTTTTAACTGCGACGTACCCCGCTGATATACGAGTTTGGCCACTTTGGTGGATCCGACAAATGAAACCGCTTCTATTCCGGGATGATCACAAATGGCATTCACTATTTCACTATCACCATTTACAATATTGAAAACCCCATCGGGTAATCCGGCTTCTTTCAGTAATAAGGCCATCTGGCCAAGCGTAAGGGGTACTTTTTCCGAAGGTTTAATAATCATGCAATTTCCCAATGCCAGGGCATTCGGTATGGTCCAGTTGGGCACCATGGCCGGGAAATTGAAGGGTACAATGGAGGCCACCACACCCAGGGGCACATATTCTGTACGGCATTCCACCCCTTTGCTTACCTCCAGTATTTCGCCGGTTACCAGTTGCGGAAGGGAAGTGGCAAATTCAGTCAGTTCTATACATTTTTCAATTTCTGCTACCGATTCTCCATGGGTTTTGCCATTTTCCTCACTGCAAAGAGCCGCCAGTTCATGCATATGTTTTTCCAGTAAAGTCTTATACCGGTAAAAAACCTGGACCCTTTCCTTAATGGGCGTTTTACTCCAACCGTGAAAGGCCGCTGTTGCAGCAGTTACCGCTTTTTCCAGCTCGGCAGCACCGGATAAGGGTACCTCGCTCAGCAACTGCCCGTTCACAGGGGAAATGACCGGTAAAAGCCGGTTGGTTGCAGCGCTGATAAATTCACCATTGATAAAATTCTGAACGGGAGGGTATTTCATGTAAGCTTGTATTTTTGATAAAATCAATCGGTTTAAAAATAACTAAAATAACGAAGTTTGCAGGAAACAGTTCTCCGTATGACACCTGAACGCAGCCAGAAACTATTACAGGTATTATCCAAACGCCAGCCTGATCTTACTGTAGTCCTGGAAAATGTATTCGATCCGCATAATATTTCAGCCGTCATGCGTACCTGTGATGCCGTCGGGATACAGGAAATATATATTCTCAACAACCGGATCCCTCCGCATAAAAAATGGGGTGCCCGCAGTTCATCCAGTGCAGCCAAATGGCTTACTATTTATCAGTTTGAGGATGCAGCGGCCTGTTTTTCAGCGCTACGGAAAAAGTATAAAAAAATCCTGACCACGCACCTGAGCAGTGATGCGGTCAGTTTGCATGATATTGATATGACCGAACCCATTGCCCTGGTATTTGGCAACGAACATAGCGGGGTAAGTGATGAGATCCGGGCCCTGGCCGATGGGAATTTCATTATTCCACAGGTAGGAATCATCCGCTCACTCAATATCAGTGTGGCCTGTGCCGTAACTTTATATGAAGCATTCCGGCAGAAAAGCCTGGCGGGTCATTATGACCAACCTCGTTTTGAACATGAAATGAAACAGGGATTGCTGAAGGAGTGGGAGTTGAAGGAAGAGGAATGAGGAGGGAGGTAGGAGTCGGGAGTCGGGAGGAGTGAGTCGGGAGTCGGAAGGAGTGATTCGGGAGTCGGGAGGAGGGAGTCGTTAGTCATTAGTCGTTAGTCATTAGTAAGGAATGAAAGGTAGGTTTGCTATAGTATGGTTTCTGTTTTTTATTCCGGGGATTCGTCTGGATGCCCAGGAAGTGCGTAGTGTGAAGATTACGGACTTGGAAAAGGTGATGAACGAAAGCAGGCATCCTTTACTGATTAACTTCTGGGCAACCTGGTGTAAGCCATGTGTGGAGGAATTGCCTTCCCTGATCAGGGAAGTAAAAGCACATGCAGCTGATAGTATTGAGCTTATCCTGGTGAGTGTGGATGACAAGGAAACCTATCCTGGAAAACTCCGGGATTTTATACGTAACCGGAATTATGAAGGCACATTTTTATGGCTGGATGAAACCAATGCGGATTATTTCTGTCCTGTAATTGATACGTCCTGGTCCGGAGCCATACCGGCCACCCTGTTTCTCAACAAAAAAAATGCTTACCGGAAATTCGTGGAGGCAAAACTGACGGATCAGGCATTACAGGATATACTCAGGGAAATGTTCCGTTCACCATCCCGTAACGAGTAAACGTTTCGCTGCAGGGACGGAGCACTTCGTGAATTTAGCATATACGGTGGCCGCCCTGGTTTGTATGGCAACTGCATTTTCACCCCGGATATATCCGCTCAGCGCATCATGAAGGCTATAGGCTTCCGGGCCAAACAGGTTACTGGTCCAAAGGAGGGGATAGGCACCGGCTTCTTTAAACCGGGAACTAAAATAGCTTTTACTGTAACAAGCCAGGACAATACCTTCCCGTTTCTGACTATCAGCCTGCATATATGTTTCGGGAAGCGTTAAATCCATTAATCCGTTATGTCCCACAAATGCCAGCAACCGGGCATGACCAAATAGTCCGACCTGTTGATTGCCGGCGTTGATTGTTTTTTTATTATTTCCTGAAAGGGCGCTCATAAAATCCTGGAGGCATTCTTTCATGGCCCGGCCGTCATACGCATCGGCTACGAGGTAAAAGTCGCCAATAGTGCTTTTATAAACCAATCTTTCATGTACCGGGTAACCCGGGGTGGAAATCGTTACCAATTTCCATTCTTTACTTTTATTAAAATAGGTTCGTATGCCATATCCCCAACCCCAATAGAGATTATTGGCCGGATCCTGGCCGTTTCCCATGATGGCAGGAACCGGTACAATTCCCTGGTATTTGTTATCGCAGAGTGCGGTAAAAACATGGATACTGTTGCGGACAGTCGGACTGTCTGCCACAGAACCTATAGGTCCGGCCGCATTTTTGGCGGGCAATAAATAGGTGCCGGCCTTGTTTTTTTGCTGGCAACTGACGAAGAGCAGCAGCAGCCAGGGAAAAAGAATTTTCACAGGCGGGGTTTAATAAAAAGCATGGCTATACTTTATACGTTTCAGGCATTTTCTTCTGCTTCCATTTCTTCCTTCGCTTTTACCATCAGGTAAAGGAAGTATACACCGGCAGCAAGACTGGTTAATCCTAACAGAATACCCATTATACTGTTGTGGTAAATAGCTTTGGCCAGGGCATAGCCCACAAGAACCATAAAGCCGATCACGATAATCCGGTTGAGTTGGTGTCTGGATAGCATAAGCAATGATTTAAGTTTGAACAGGTGGTTTGCTCATGGGATGCGGGCATAGAACTATTCCATAAAAAATTGCAAAAAAAATGTCCGGCAGGCCGGACAAGTATAAAATCAGGATAAGAACCCTCATTGTCTTTTTATAGCACAACCCACGGATCGGGACTTTTTAACCGAAATATCTTTCCCGGTATTCAGTTCTGTCATGGCCTGTATCAGGTGTTTGCGGCTCACAGCTGCAGCATCCGAAGGACTGTCATCAATGGCCCCGTGGTAAACCAGTTTTCCTTCTTTGTCAAAC